>JANWVE010000064.1 GCA_025057675.1 Bacteroidia bacterium | reverse complement strand
GCAAGGGCGTCAGCCCTGTGCGAAACGAAGTGCAGCACCGCAGCGCACGCGTAGTGCGGAATGCACCGACCCGAGCGCAGCGAGGGACACGCCCAAAAAAGTAAAATTATTTTTTAGACTTGATATAACTCATAAAAATAATTGATATACAGTAACTTATCTTGCACAATTACTCCAACCAGATACTAAAATTCTATCACAATTTGATTAGCAACAATATCACTTAAACTCTCCCTTTTACGGATTAAAAAAGACTTTCCTTTATGCACTAAAACCTCTGCGGGGCGTAAACGTGCATTGTAATTAGAACTCATCGTAAACCCATAAGCACCTGCATTCTTAAAACACAAAATGTCCCCTTCACGTACCTCGTTGATTTTTCTATCATAGCCGAATGTATCTGTTTCACAAATATACCCCACCACATTATAAATTTTGGGTAATCCTTTGGGGTTACTCACATTGATAATTTTGTGGTAAGCATTATAGTACATAGGTCTTATTAAATGATTCTGACCTGAATTCACCCCTACAAATATACCTGTGGTCGTGTATTTAATAGTGTTTACCCTAACAAAAAAATAACCCGCTTCACTCACTAAAAATTTACCAGGTTCAAACCATAATTCTAATTTTCTACCGTAACGCTCACAAAACTCCATAAAGGCTTGACCCATAACCCGACCTAACTCCTCAATGTCTGTGGCAATGTCCTCCTCTTTGTAAGCTACTTTAAACCCACTTCCAAAATCCATGAATTCAAGGTCTGGAAAGTGTTCTGCTAAATCAAACAATACCTCTGCACCTTGCAAAAATACATTAGCATCCAAAATATCTGAACCTGAATGCATGTGTAACCCTGTTACTTTTATATGATAAGAGCGAACCACCCTCAAAATATGCTTAATTTGTTGATAGGATATACCAAATTTAGAGTCAATATGCCCAACTTGGATATTAGCATTTCCGCCAGCTATGATATGAGGATTTATGCGAATGCAACAAGGGATACTATTACCGTATTCGTGTCCAAATTGCTCTAAAATAGCTATATTATCAATGTTAATCATTACTCCCAAATTCACGCCTTGCTTTATCTCCTCAAAGCTCACACTATTAGGTGTAAAAAGTATTTCTTTGGGGTCAAATCCTGCCATTAGTCCTAATTCTACCTCTTCAATAGAAACAGCATCTAATCCCGCACCTATGCTACGCATGAATTTGAGAATAGATAAATTATTCAGTGCCTTACAAGCATATTTTATTCTCAACGGAACAGCCGCAAAAGCAGATGTTAATCTTTTGTACTGTCGTTCTATAACTGCCGTATCATACACGTACAAAGGTGTTCCAAACTCATCACAAATACTTAGTACAGGAACATCCTGTATTACATACTCATAATCTTTAAGTTCCATAGTTGCTTGCAAAAATAGAAAACAATGTCCATTTATTTGTTTCAGGTTTTAATCTTTGAGTGTAAGTGAACTATTTCACAAGGTCTAAAGATACTTTTACAAGGGTTATTTATACTTCTATCAAAAACTGATGTATTGCTGCTGTATATTCAAGTATATTTAAGGTAGTTAAATAAAATACGGTTATGCAAAAGTTTCAATCGTTTATCAAGTTAGCCTTTGTGCTTAGTGTGATGAGCTTCATCTTATGGGGTTGTCCTTATTCATCTGATGTACCTATTGATGAGGCTAAAGAAAAAGTTAATCCCGACTTGATGGGAAAGTGGACAAAAGATGTAAATAGTGAAAATCCAAAGTTTTACAATGTAACCAAAGCATCAGACACTAAGTACAACTTCGAGGAGAACACCTGGAACTCAACGGATAAAAAATACGACAAAAAGAACTACACAGGACACACCACTACTATTGGTGGAGATATATTTCTCAACATGGAGAGCGGCGGAAAGTACTACCTCTACAAAATTGTACTCAGAAAAAACGAGGGCGTTTTTGAGTTAATTGAAGTAACCGATAATATCAAAGAAAAATTTACCAAATCTGCTGATTTGAAAGCTTTTGTAACTAAGTACAAGGATCTTAGCTTCTTTTACAATAAAGAAGTAGAAAAATATAAAAAATCTTAGACTCTACATCAGTTCTTGCAATAGTACTTCCTCTTGCCACGAGGGCAAGAGGTTTTTTTGATTTTTTAAGGTAGATATTTATTTTTGGGCGTGTCCCTTCGCTGCGCTTCGGGTCGGCGTACTGCGGGCTGCGCTATCGCTTCGGTGCTTCGCCCCACCCACCCCCTGGGCAAGAGTGAGAGAGTGGGCGAGGGGCTTAGCACCGTGCTGACGCACGCCCTCCGCATGCCTCACGCACGCAGCCATTAGACTGAGTCCTCTTATTCAAACTTTAACCTTGTAAGTACTTCAATATCAAAATTAAACAAGGTAAAAACATATTTTTAACCTTGTAAACTATTGAAAATCAATTAAAAATAAGATAAAACTTACGTATCTAAAGTTAATCAAGTATAATAAGTCCATGTATTCAAGGTTTAACCTTGTATGTATTTGAAAATCAATAAAAAACAAGATAAAACGAGTGCGGCTAAAACCAGATAAAAAATTTTAATCTTGCAAATGTTTGATAATCAATATCAAATAGAGTAAAGCAAAAGTATGTATAAAAATATAAAAATCAGGTAGAGCATCCAAACGCGGCTTGCGTGAGGGATACGGAGCATGCCGTTAGGCAGTGCGGAGCGTTAGCGAAGCACCGAAGCGAACGCGTAGTGCGCAGTAGCCCGACCCGAGCGCAGCGAGGGACACGCCCTAAAAGATAATTCTAATATCCAATACTAATGCAAAAAATGGGATTACCAACGGTAACCCCACTTTGTTCATGATATCCGTATAGTAGATTACTCGTCTTCTGCCAATACTTTTTTACCTTTATTTTTGGCAATAACCTCGTCTGCAATGTTTTTAGGTGCTTCTGCGTAATGAGAGAAGACCATGGTAGATGACGCACGCCCCGAAGTAATCGTACGTAAAGTAGTTACATATCCAAACATTTCACTCAAAGGTACTTTAGCTTTGATTACTTGGGCATTTCCTTTGGTATCCGTACCTTCCATGATACCCCTACGGCGGTTCAGGTCGCCAATCACATCACCCATGTACTCCTCTGGAGTAACTACTTCCACAGACATGATGGGTTCAAGGATAATAGGAGCAGCTTCTAAACAACATTGCTTATATGCCATTCTACCTGCAATTTCAAAGGATAAAGCGTCGCTATCTACGGGGTGATAACTACCATCAAATAAGCGTACTTTGAGTGCCATTACTTCGTAACCTGCTAATACTCCGTTTTGCATAGCATTTCTTATACCCTTCTCAACGGATGGAATGAATTCCTTAGGAATAGCACCACCTACAATGTTGTTGATAAATTCTAATCCTTGCTGTCCATCTTCACGAGGACCTATTTCTACGGCAACGTCGGCATATTTACCTCTACCACCTGTTTGTTTTTTGAACACTACACGTTTAGAAACGGTTTTTGTAACGGCTTCTCGATATGCCACCTGAGGTTGCCCCTGATTGGCTTCTACTTTGAATTCGCGTTTTAATCGGTCTACGATGATTTCTAAGTGCAGTTCGCCCATACCCGAGATAATCGTTTGCCCTGTTTCTTCGTCAGTTCTTACCTTGAAAGTAGGGTCTTCTTCCGCTAATTTTTGGAGGGCAATACTCATTTTTTCAACATCTGCTTGAGTTTTAGGTTCTAATGCCATGTCAATTACAGGTTTAGCAAACTCAATAGACTCCAAGCGTATGGGTTTTTCTACTAAACAAAGTGTATCGCCTGTGCGAATATTTTTGAAACCTACTGCGGCAGCAATATCTCCTGCGGATACAAAATCAATAGGATTTTGGCGGTTAGCATGCATTTGGATCAAACGGGAGATACGTTCTTTCTCACCTGTGCGGGTATTTAACACATAAGACCCTGACTCTAATTTACCCGAATATACCCGAATAAAAGCTAACCTACCTACATAAGGATCTGTCATAATTTTAAATGCAAGACCTGCAAAAGGTTCGTTTTCATCAGTTTTACGATATTCTTTCTCTTCTGTGCTAGGGTTTACACCTTCTACGGGCGGTAAATCAAGGGGAGAAGGTAGATAAGAAACTACTGCGTCTAACATAGTTTGTACGCCTTTATTTTTGAAGGCAGAGCCACAAAGCACAGGAAATATAGACATAGAAATAGTTGCCTTACGTACTGCAGAGCGTACCTCGTCTTCTGTGATCTCTTCTCCGCCGAGGTATTTTTCTAACAGAGTGTCATCAAATTCAGCAACAGCTTCAAAAAGTTCCGTTCTATATTGTTCTACGAGAGGTTTTAATTCTTCAGGAGTAGGAACTTCGGTAAATGTCATTCCTAAATCATGTTCATTCCAAATAATAGCTTGGTTGCGTACCAAATCTACAACCCCCTTGAAAGAGTCTTCATCACCAATAGGGACTTGAATAGGGACAGCTTTGGCTCCAAGCATTTCCCGAATTTCTTTAACGACTTTGAAGAAATTTGCCCCAGGTCTATCCATTTTATTTACAAAACAGATACGAGGAACTTTATATTTAGTAGCTTGGCGCCATACGGTTTCGGATTGAGGCTCTACACCACCAACTGCACAGAATAAAGCTACTGCACCATCTAACACGCGTAATGAGCGTTCTACTTCCACAGTAAAATCCACGTGTCCTGGAGTATCAATAATATTGATTTGAAATTCCTGACCCCGATACTTCCAAGTACAGGTAGTGGCTGCTGAGGTGATAGTAATACCCCTTTCTTTTTCCTGTTCCATCCAATCCATGGTGGCTGCACCGTCATGTACCTCACCCATCTTATGTACTACGCCAGTGTAAAACAAGATACGTTCTGTGGTAGTTGTCTTTCCTGCGTCAATATGTGCCATGATACCGATATTACGCAGAAAATTCAAGTCTTTAACCTTTGCCATAATTATTATTGTATTTTGATAAGAAGTTATTTGCTACTAAAATCTATAATTCGCGCCGCAAAATTAAACAGAAAAAACGGTATTTCAAATGATATCTCATAAATATAAAAAAACCGAACTTACTTGGTGAACTCATCTTACTGCGTTTGACAAAACTTTTCTAACTTTGTAAGCATGAAGTTTTTTATTGATACAGCTAATATCCAGCATATTCAAGAAGCGGATAGCATGGGTATATTGGATGGAGTAACTACTAACCCCTCTCTAATCGCAAAAGAAGGTATTAAAGACTATAAAGCACATTACAAAACCATTTGTAACATACTTGGAAAGCGTCCTGTTAGCGCAGAGGTAATTGCCACAGATACCGAAGGTATGATACGAGAAGGTTCGGATTTAGCATCTATTTCGGAGAATATTGTGGTCAAAATTCCTTTGACAAAAAATGGTATAAAAGCTATTCAATACTTTGCCAAACAAGGTATAAAAACAAATTGTACGCTTTGTTTTAGTGCAACACAAGCTTTGTTAGCGGCTAAAGCAGGGGCAGTATATATCAGTCCTTTTATAGGTAGATTAGATGATATCAGTCATGAGGGTATGCAGCTGATAGAGCAAATTAGAACTATTTATGACAATTACGATTTTGAAACGCAGATTTTAGCAGCAAGTATCAGGCATCCTGTGCATGTGTTACAATCTGCGTTGGTGGGTGCGGATGTAGCAACGATGCCTTTTTCAGTTATAGAGCAGCTTTTTCATCATCCACTGACGGATATTGGTTTAGAGAAGTTTTTAGCAGACCATAAGAAAAACAGTCAGTAAAAAGGGGATATTTTAATTTTTATATTAAGTCTATTTTTGCTTTACATAAAGAGTTATTTTCAAAGGTTAAATTTTAATTTTTTGGGCGTGTCCTTGTGGGCGTTACGCTGCGCGTATGCCCACAAGGTCGGCGTGCTACGGGCTGCGCTATCGCTTCGGTGCTACGCACTGCTGACGCACCCTCCGCATGCCTCACGCAAGAACCTTGGCAGATTAGCAGGCGCTATTTATCCAAAGCTTTACCCTGTAAGTACCTGAAAATGAACATTAAACAAGGTTAAAGTATATTTTGACCTTGTAAATCATTGAAAATCAATTCAAAATAAAGTAAAACTTTGGGAATCAGGGTTAAAGTACCGTAAAAAGCCCATGTATTCAAGGTTTAACCTTGTATATACTTGAAAATGAATGTAAAACAAGGTAAAATAACCCCACTTGAATAAGGTAAAAAATTTTAACCTTGTAAGCAGTTGATAACCTGTATTAAACAAGGTAAAGCTAATGTATGTCTAAAAATGAGGTAGAACATAGAAATACAGTTTGCGTGAGGGATACGGAGCATGCCGTCAGGCAGTGCGCAGCGCAGCGTAGCACCGAGCGTGAGCGTAGTGCGCAGTAGCCCGACCCGAAGCGCAGCGAAGGGACACGCCCAAAAAATTAAAATTTAAGTTTTGTGTATTGTCCTTATTCTATCCTTGTATCTGTAATGTCCATTACATATATTTGCAGACCGAATTCATCATAAGCCTATGAAAATAGACAAAAAAAATACAAGCGTACATACCTGGGATACTCATGCTTTTGACTTGGAAAATGACAATCTATATGAAACCGTAGTAGCACTCTCCAAAAGAGCATGCCAAATTGCCGCTAAACAAAAAGAAGAACTATATAGCCGTTTAGCTGAGTTTAGCTCACACCATGACGGAATAGATGAAATTCACGAAAATCGCGAACAAATTGAATTCTCTCGTTATTACGAAAAACAGCCTAAACCTAGCTTACAAGCTATTTTTGAGTTTTTAGAGGGCGAATACACAATTCAATGTGAAGGAAGAGAATATAGACCCTACCTTGACGTAAAATTAGAACGCGAGAAAAAAGATAAGGAAAAAGAGAAAGAAAAAGAAATCATCAAAAAATCATCAAAAAAGTAATGCTTGATGTCTATTTTACAAGGTAAAAAAATTATACTTGGGGTATCAGGTAGCATCGCTGCATATAAATCTGTTGAATTACTTCGTTTATTGATGAAAGAAGGTGCAGAAGTTCAAGTTTTGCTTACTCCTGCGGCAAAGTACTTTGTAGGCGAACTTACTTTCTCCACCTTATCCAAAAAACCCGTTTTCTCTGCTATCTTTGATGAAAAAAATACACAACACTATTGGGCTAATCACGTAGCCCTCGGAAAGTGGGCTGATCTCATAGTTATTGCCCCTGCTACTAATAATACTATTGCTAAACTATCCTCCGGAATATGCGATAACCTCCTGCACGCCGTGTATTTATCTGCCACTTGTCCTGTGATTATTGCCCCCGCAATGGATATAGACATGCACGAACATCCCTCCCTCAGACAAAATATTCAAAACTTGAAAAAATTTGGTAACATCGTTTTGCCTACCAATTCAGGTGAATTAGCCAGCGGGTGGGTAGGATACGGCAGAATGTTAGAACCTCATCAAATTTTAGAACACATAATTCATATTTTTATGCCCAAATGGCATCAATCTTTATCTCACAGAACTGTACTTATTACCGCAGGACCTACACAAGAACCTATTGACCCTGTACGGTATATAAGCAACTACTCTACAGGTAAAATGGGCTATGCTATTGCAAATGCATATCTCAAACAAGAAGCAAAAGTAATTCTTATATCAGGTCCCACTGTGCTACCTGAACCTTCTCACAATAATCTAACTGTTGTTAAAATAAAAACTGCCGAGGAAATGTTTGAGGCTACACGGCAGTACTTCTCAATCGCAGATACTTTTGTAATGACCGCAGCCGTAGCAGACTATAAACCTAAACAAAAATTAGCTCTAAAACTAAAAAAACACCAGGATAATCCTTCACTTCATGTAGAACTTATCCAAAATCCTGATATTCTCAAATGGGTAGGTCATCATAAAAAAAAAGGTGATTTTGTTGTCGGTTTTGCCTTAGAAACCCATAACGAAGAGCAACACGCCCTTGAAAAGTTAACCTCTAAAAAAGCAGATATGATTGTCATGAACTCTACACAATTCCCTAACGCCACTTTTGGCGCAGATACAAATGAAGTAATTGTTTATACACATACACACCCAAAGTACCACATTCCAAACAAATCTAAACAAGAATTAGCGTATCATTTAATACATTACATTGAAACTGTAAGGACATGATAGCATGAGGATTCTTCTGGTTTGCGCAACTCCCACAGAAATTCAATTTGTAGCAGAAAAAATAGATAAAATTCAGAAACTAACCCCTTTTTTATGGCGAACAAAGTACGGTACTCACTTAATTACTATACTAATAACGGGTATTGGAATGGTAAATACCGCATTGCGGTTATCACCTTTATTATCTCGTAGTCGGTACGATATAGCCATACAAATAGGAATTGCGGGGAGTTATGTAAAAGAATATGCCATAGGCACCGTAGTGGAAGTAATACAAGAAAACTACGCAGATTTGGGTGCAGAAAATAACGACGGTACTTTTCTAAACTTAAAACATTTAGGCTTCCCAAGTCTGATAGATGAATATCAAAGCTTATATTTTAATACTTTTCATAATTTGTTACCCTCTTCTTTTGATATACCCAAGGTAAAGTCTAATACTGTCAATTTATGTAGTGGAACATCAGAAACTATACGCAAGCGTTTAACTTATTTTAATGCACATATTGAAAATATGGAAGGAGCGGCGTTTTTTCAAACCTGTATTTTGTACGAGCAACCTTTTTACTCTTTTAGAGCCATTTCTAATTATGTAATTCCACGAGATACGAGTCAATGGGATATTTCCTTAGCCACACGAAACCTCTCACAAAAAATAATCAACTTATTTACTGTGCTGTCATAGTGTGTAGTTGATATTTTTTTTATACTTTTTTTACTTTTTTGGGCGTGTCCTTGCCCACGTCTCGCTGCGCTTGCGTGGGCAAGGTCGGCGTGCTGCGGGCTGACGGTGCTGCGCCCCACCCGCCCACCCCCTGAGCAAGAGTAAGAGCGTGAGCGGAGGGCTTCGCACCGTGCTGACGCACGCCCTCCGCATGCCTCACGCAGCAGCTATTAAACTAAGTCCACTTATTTAAGTCTTAACCTTGTAAGTATCTCAAAATGAATGTTAAACAAAATAAAAATACATTTTAACCTTGTAAATCATTGAAAATGAGTAATAAACAAAGTAAAACTTGAATGTTCAGGGTTAATCAGAGTTAAAGTGTTTTAACAAGTCTATGTATTCAAGGTTTAACCTTATATAATATATGCTTCAAAATCAATGTGAAACGAAGTAAATTAACAACATTTCAAACAAGGTAAAAAATTTTAATCTTGTAAATATCTGATAATCAACATTAAACAAGGTAAAGCAAACGTATGCACGCAACAGGGTAAAGTATCAAAATGCTGCTGCGTGAGGCATGCGGAGGGTGCGGAGCAGTGCGGAGCGCAGCGAAGCACCGAAGCGATAGCGCAGCCCGTAGCACGCCGACCCGAGCGCAGCGAGGGACACGCCCAAAAAAATAAAATTATTTTTTAGACTTGATATAAAAGGGCTAATCATTTAACTACCTATCACCTAAATAAGTTTATCGCCGAAAGCAATGCTACTATCAAAGTAGTGAACCCTGTGATAACCCCTATAGCAATTTGTGTTCTTGCCATCAAAATAGCAGCATTTGACTCTGTTTTAGGTACAGCAACTAGAGTAGCTCCTGGTTCAACTTTGGGATATTTTTTAAATAGTACATAGTTTTTTGTAGGTTTATTCATTCCGTTAGCATAAGTAATGTAACATTTACTTCGTTTTACATTATCCTTGAAACCACCTGCCAATGCTATATAGTGCTTGTATTTTGTTTTACCGTCAAAAGTTACTGTAATGTTGGTTTGAACAGCGCCTTGTACATTAACGAAGTCTTGTAGCAAAGGGATATGTAATACATCTCCTTCACGCATTACTATATCATATCTACTGTTAGGTTTTTTTAGTGCCTTTTTAAGGTTGATAGCTACTTTTTGCTCTTCATCATCTTCGTTTCTTCGGGTCAGGGTAGCTCCGTCTAAATAAGCGTCTTTTTCTCTTACTCCTCCTGCACGTTCGATAAGGGAAGATATACGCTCTGTACGATCTATTTTAGTGTATTCACCTGGGTACATTACCTGCCCTGTGATAGTAACGTTTTCCTGCATATTAAAATCAGGGTTTTTGCGCACAAATACCTGGTCATAAGGGGACATAATGAATTTTTCTGCTTCTTGGTCTATGCTCAGGTCAGGTTTAACATTCACAGTAAGGATAGTTACGCGAGTTACACGAGATTCATTGACTGACTTTTGTTTGAGTATTCGGGATACTTCAATTTGAGTATTAGCCGCTTCTTCTTTCAAGCCTCCTGCAAAATAAAGTATATCTTTAAGTGTTATTTTACCTGATAGGACATATTTACCCTCTCTCCTTACTAAACCTTTTACTTCAACATAGTTGCTATCTTTGAACTCTTTTTTAGAGAAAATTCTGATAATATCAAAAGGCATAAGTTGTATGTTTTTTACTTGCTCTGCTTCTTTTCCTGTTGTGTCTGCTAAACCACTAAGGTCAATGGGGATATAGTCAATGTCTAAGTCATTATTAACGCGCAAAATATAAGCCCGAGAGAGATACGCGTCTGCGGTAACACCTTCGGTTTTCTTTAATAAATCACCGAGTTTGCTGCTAGGGGGAAGTTCAAAAAATCCTGTTTGGTTAAATGCACCGATGGCTTGTACACTATTCATTACACCTTCTCGTACCCTACGTACTTCGATAATATCGCCATCAAAAAGGGTAACGTTTTCTTTTTTTGCTAATTTTTCATCATAGTCTATGTCTATTAGAATTTCTTTATAGTTCTGAATTCTTTTAATTTGTATATTTTTTTTATAGGCGCTATGTACAAACCCTCCTGAAATTTGTATCAGTTCAAAGAGCCCCTCATTTTCTTTGAGTTCATAAGCTAATGGCCGTTTTACTTCGCCAGTTAGTTCCACTACTTTTTTGGCTATGGGTACTTGAATAATATCATTGTGTTGTAGATAGATTTGTTTACCAAAGTCTGCATTAAGTAAATATTGATAGACATCTAGGGTATCTATGGTTTTACCATTTCTTTTGATATAAATGGTGCGAAGAGAACCTATTGTATTAGGTCCTCCTGATGCGTAAATGGCATTAAAAGCCGTACTTAAAGCAGAAACGGTATAAGCACCTGGCTGCATTACTTCGCCTACTATATTCACTCGTATGCTTCTTACTCTGCTGATACTTACCTCAATATTCGTATTAGGACTAGCATAAATTTTTCTGTACTGCGATTTAAGAAATTCTCGCATAGTTTTAAACTTCATACCATTGACGACTAGGCGCCCTACTTTTTCGGGGAATATTGTGCCGTCTAAAGCTACTTTGTGATTATCATTGGTTTCTGAGTCGCCCCAGACCACTACGTTAATTTCATCTCCAGGACCGACCACATAGTCATCAGGTGGGTTTTGATAATCTTGGGGTTCAAATGGAGAAGCACCTGAAGCAAATATATTTTGTCCATATACAGCATACTCAATATCTCCTTTTGTAATGGGAAATTTTTTGATCTTTTTTTGCTTTAATTCCTCTTCCTCTTCTTCCTCTGAGGACTTGTCCTTTTCTTTATCTTGTTTGTCTCTTTCCTTGTTAGTTTTATTCTCGTTAGTATTTTTTGTCGTTTTATCTGATTTAGTTTTATTAGACTCATCCTTGTCTTTGATCTTTCTTTTAGACAATTCAAATTGAATTTGTTCTGGACTCATACCCTGCTTAATCATATTATCTATCTCTATTTGTAGCTCATTTTGTGTATTTGGGTTATTTTTATCTGATCCCTTTTTACTTTTTAAGACATCAGTTTTTGTTTTATTTAATTCAGCAGGTTGTTGTGCTATACTTACGGATACACACATAATAATATAAAGCACAACACAAAATAGTTTTTTCAAGGTTTTCATCTGTATTGAGTCACAAAATTATGAAAAAGTAGGTTGAGATAAATAGACTACACTATTCTGAATTTAGTTTTTGTATCTGCTCTGCTACCCAATTTTTACCCCATTCTTGCTGCTCTATATCAGACCAAAGACATGGGAAGAATATAATTCGCTGAAACTTAGGGGGCAAATATTGCTGCCAGTTTGTACCTCCTGTAGCCTTAATGTCTTCAGGGCTTTTGTGTAAGTACTTTACAGCAGACTTGTAGTGCATTAAACACCAATGGATGTTAAAACTTTGGTCTAATATACGTAACTCTTGTTTTAACTCTTGACTAGGTGCAGGAATAGAAAGATATTTTTCGTAAAGCGTATTTTCCTTGTGCTTGTAAATATAGTCTATAAACTCCTTTTCGTATTTTTGTTCAAACAGGCGCAGGGTAAGGGTTTTTTCTCCTGTTTTGAGTTCAATTGCACCGTATTTCCAATACAAAACCTTATATTGCTCTTCTAATGATTTGTTTTGGTATTCCGCTCTTTGCGAGGTATGAATGAGATTAACTAATGGCGTACAGGCAATTTCTATCTTTCTAAATTGTGCAGACTGAAAACCCGATGCGGGTAACAACGACATTCTGAATTTAAGAAATTGTTCTTTATCCATACCATCAATCATTACCTCAAAAGAATGTATTAAGTGAGAGATATAGCTGTTAATTCGCTTAGTTCTTTTGAGTAAGATGTCTTGAGTAGGATTTTTCTCACAGAAAATTTGTGCTAATTCATGTAAAATGAGGTTAAAGTATAATTCTGTGATTTGATGATAAATGATAAATACTTTTTCATCAGGAAACAGAGTTTTAGGTTTTTGTAGAGTAAGCAAAGTATCTAACTCAATGTAATCCCAGTAGCTCAGATAGTCTGCGTATAATAGCCCTTCTAGATAGTTGCCTAAGTCCTGACCTGCTAATGCATACTTTTGATTAAGTGCTTCAATTTTCTCAGTAATTTCAGGTGTTAGCATAGGGTACAAAGTTGATAAAAATTTGTTATTTTGGCAAAACATGTTTTTGATTTTATCAGAAGTTAGGTTAGAAAGATTGGTCATTTTCATTTTACGGTTTAGGTTCTATTTTTGGGGCGTGTCCCTCGCTGCGCTCGGGTCGGCGTGCTACGGGCTGCGCTATCGCTTCGGTGCTTCGCACTGCTTACGCACCCTCCGCATGCCTCACGCAAAATAAAATCTGCACAATGTTACCTTTAATCTTGTTAAAAATTATGTTCCTCTATCTTGTGTTATTTTGTTTTTGAGAAATATACAAAAAAATTAACCTTGTTTTTACAAGTGTTAGGTTGTAAATTGACTAAATTTTCTTATCTTTGCATTAGCATTTACAGCTAACTCGCTCCTCGTGTAACATCATAATCGTTGTTGTGATGCTACACTTTTTATTATTAAGTTGATTATTTCTTATCTCTGCAATCAGCATTTACAACAGGCAATGTTGTCAAATGCTGACTTTTTATGTTAATCATCAAAAAATGTCCATTTCATGTTATACACCACGGATTTATCTTGTTTAATGTTCATTATCAAGTATTTATAAGATTAAAATTTTTTACCTTGTTTTGTATTCATTTTCAAGTATTTGCAAGGCTAAACCATGAATATATGGACTTCTAACCCTTTGACCCTGAATATAAAAGTTTTACTTTATTTTGTATTGATTTTCAATGATTTACAATATCAAAAATACATTTTAACTTTGTTTAGTGTTCATTTTGAGATACTTACAAGATTAAGTTTTATATAAGTGAGATTAGGATACTTGCGGCTTGCGTGAGGCATGCGGAGGGTGCGTAAGCAGTGCGAAGCACCGAAGCGAAAGCGTAGCCCGCAGCACGCCGACCCGAGCGCAGCGAGGGACACGCCCAAAAATAAAATTTAACTAAATACCAACCATTACAAAAGCACCCCAATACTTAGGATGAGGATACTTGTTTTTGAGTTCTAATTGTGCCTTGCGAAAGGCAACATGCTTAGGTAAATCATCATTTAGCCAGTATTGATAGAATAATATCATCAGTTCTTTAGTAGCAGCATCATTAACTTTCCATAAGCTCATTAAGGTAGCTTTTGCCCCCGCAGCCATGAAAGAACGCTGTAAACCAAATACTCCCTCACCATTACGTACTTCGCCCAAGCCTGTTTCGCAAGCGCTCATTACAACCAACTCTGTATTATTCAAGTCTAAA
>JANWVE010000063.1 GCA_025057675.1 Bacteroidia bacterium | reverse complement strand
CGTTAGCCCGCAGCACGCCGACCTTGTGGGCATACGCGCAGCGTAACGCCCACAAGGACACGCCCAAAAAATTAAAATCATTTTTTAGACTTTTATTATATGCTTCTACCCCACCATCATCCTAAATTCCTTAACAAAGACTCAAAAATATAAATGCCATCTGTGTTATGAGCATCAGGGTCTAACGCTCTCTCAGGGTGAGGCATCATTCCCATAACATTACCTTTTTTGTTGCATACCCCTGCTATGTTAAGTAAAGAACCATTCGGATTAACCTCCTCACTAACTTTACCTTGTACATCACAGTATTGAAATAAAATTTGTCCATTGTCCTGCATATCTTTGAGCGTATTGTCATCTACGTAATACCTTCCCTCCGCATGCGCAATAGGTATTTGATAAGATTTATTAGTCTGCATTGCGTTAGTGAAGCGGCTTTGTGTATGAGTAGGTTTGATATACACATTTTTGCATAAAAACTTTTGTTGTGTATTCGGCAGTAAAGCACCAGGTAACAAACCTGCTTCTGTAGCAATTTGAAAGCCGTTACATATTCCTACAACAATCCCACCCTTGTTTGCAAAACGTACTACCTCGTTCATTATGGGTGAAAATCGAGCAATAGCACCTGAACGTAAATAATCTCCATACGAGAACCCTCCTGGTAATACAATCACATCACAACCCTCTAAATCTGTGTTTTTATGCCATAGTTTTATGCAATCTTGCCGTAAAAAATGTGTTATACCATCTGTTATATCCTGGTCACAATTAGAACCTGGAAACACAACTACTCCGAATTTCATTAAGCAAAAGTAGTATTTTTTCAAAAACTCTATTATTTTTGTTATTTGTTTATATCACTACACTAGAGGTGAAAAAGCGTACCAAACCCTGTTTTCTATTCACTGCATTTTGGGTTTTAATCTTGTTTGCCTTGCCTTGTTCTGCACAAAAAAAATATGAAATAGCAGGAACTATCAAAGACTCTGCAACTAAAGAGCTGATGCCTTTTGTAGGCATATCTATATTAGACTCTGCGCAAAATATTCTTCTTAATTTAGAAAGCGACGCAGAAGGTAGATTCAAAACCACACTACCTAATGGAAAATACACCCTGCTTACACAATGGGTAGGATATAAAAATAAAAGTTTATCTTTCAAGGTATCAGGTAAAAATATTACCGATTGGGAGATACTTATCAGCGAGGATAAAGCAGGTATCACATTAAGCGAAATTGTGGTTCGTGCAAAAGAAAACCCTGCATACAGAATTATTCGCTTAGCTAACGAAAATCGTAAGAAAAATAACAAACTCATTCCATACATGCAATTTACGGCTTATCATAAACTTACAGCACAGTTAGACGGTTTAGATAAAAAATTTTTTGAACAACGTTTAGTTAAGCCTGCCAAAGAAAAATTACTCAATGTATTAGCCGATTCTACCTTTACAGACACTTCACGAACCAGCATGATTGTATTTATCCGTGAAAGTGTAACCGATAATTACATTAAAGCACCGAATATGCGCAAAGAAATCCTAAAAGCTAGCCGAAGCTCAGGCTCATTTGACCAAGAAACCATGAATTTTTTGTCTTTAGCTAATCTTGACCTCAATTTTTATGAAAATTATGTAACCATTTTAGACAAAAGTTTCATGAGTCCTATTGCGGATGGTTGTTTTGCTTTTTGTGTATACGAACAATTAGACACGATTATTCACGCCCCTGGCGACTCTACTTATCGCATCAAGGTATATGCAAAAACCCCTCGCGACTTAGTCTTTCATGGAACTATTGAAATTAACAGTAAAACTTGGGCATTAACTAAATTAGATCTCACTGTGCCTGACAAAGCAAACATCAACTTCATAGAAAATCTCAATACTAAGCAAGAATTTGAATATGTTAATGGATACTATGTGCCAAAACGCTTTGAAAGTAGTATGGGCATTCGGCAAAAGTATAAGGGCTATGGTGTATCCGCCCGAACCGTATCTTATTTTTCAGACTATAAGTTTGACAACCCAAAACCCAATTCTTTCTTTGATGGCGAGCTCTTTGCCTTAGATGAAAATGCTAAAAAAATTGCAGAAGATGATACTACCTTTTGGAATAAGTATCGCAAAGATACATTAAGCAAAAAAGAAAGACTAGGTTTTGGACTAATGGACACCTTAGCCACTCTTAATTTTGTTCAAATATACATCAAAACCTACAAATTTCTTAGTAGCGGTAGAATTCGATTGGGTAAATACCTTGCCTTAGGACCTTTTTATACATTAGCTTCTCTTAATTATCTGGAGGGCGTGCGCGTACGCTTGGGTATAAAAACTACTAGCGAAGTAAAAAAACTTTTTGTTTATACTTATGCGGCGTATGGTTTTAGAGATAAAGAATGGAAATACCAAGGTTTAGCTGATTACGAATTCTCAACGCACCCTTGGGTATTGTTAGGGTATTCTCATACACGAGATATAGAGACACCGGGTATTCAAGGTTTTACTCTGGCGCAAACAAATATCTTAGCGCCCTTTTTTCGTAGAACAGATTTAGCAGGGCTAAACTATTACACAGAGAATAAAATTTATTTCAAAACACGCCCTGTAAATGGAATAGAATTCACCCTAAACGCTCTGACTAAAACTTTTGAACCTAGCTATCCATTTGTATTTAGTTACACAGAAAACGGTATAACCACTTTGCGAAGTACTTATTTTAATGCAGAACTACAACTCGATGCGCGATTCTCCTTCAAAGAAAAATTTATAGGCAAGGGGCGAGATAGAGTAGTTATTGCTAATAAATACCCCGTAATTTACACTAATCTTAGCATGGGAATTAGAAATATATGGGGCAGTGATTTTGAATATCAAAAAGCGAGTATTGCTATTACGCAACGATTAAGGACACCCCCTTTTGGATTTATCCGTTACTATGCTTCATCAGGTAAGCTTTTTGGAACAGTACCTTTTCCACTGCTTCATGTACTCAAAGGAAACGTAACATTTATTCACATATCTGACGGATTTAATTTAATGAATGTCAATGAATTTGTAGCTGATAGGTATAGTATGTTCATTATGGAGCATCATTTAGAGGGTATAATTATGAATCGAATTCCTGTACTTAAATGGCTTAAACTTCGGGAATTTTGGACGCTTCACTTGGCAGAAGGTTCACTTACCGCTGCTAATAAAGCCATGACCGTTACTTCACTACAACCGCTTCAAGCACCCAAAGGGGTATATGTAGAAGCAGGATGTGGAATAGAAAACATTCTTAAAGTACTTCGCGTTGACTTTGTATGGCGTGTTACTAATCGTATCCCCAACAGAGCTAACTTTGGCGTACAAATTCAAGCCGCAGTGAGCTTTTAAACTTCTTTACTCTTCATACAGCAAATAATTTTTACGTATTTTCTCGTACTCGCGTAATTGATATTGCCAAGATAAAATAATCTCTTCTGGCTTTTTACCTGCTATAATATCAGTTTTTATCTTATCTGTGCCGCACAATTTGATAAAAAAAGGTTGAAAAAAGTCCGCTCTTTTACCACTGTTTTGATAGAACAAAGTCAAAAGTTCGAGGCTAAGTTCAAAACACTCGTGAGGGCTAATAGGTGGACTGTTCACTGCTATCCCTTTACAAGTTTGTAATTCAAAAGGGGGACGAATAGCCATTCCTTTAATACTCATAGGAGTAAAACGAACGGTGTCTAAATCATATAGTCCCCTTAAATGTACTAATGTTTTATTATCGATGTACGGCGCGCCTAAAAATAAGAAAGGTTTATACGTACCTCTTCCTACACTTACTAAAACTCCTTCAAACCAGCATACATAAGGATACCACATTGCTGTTTTTACATCAGGAATATTAGGTGAAGGTTTTGTCCACTTTAAGCCTGTTTCTTCCCATTGCATACTATGGTGCCATTTTTTCATTAAAATCAATTTTAATCGGCATCGAAGTCCATTTTTTAACCATCCCTCGCCGTTAACCATATTTGCATACTCGGCAATGGTTAACCCATGTAAAATAGGGACTTC
The DNA here is from genome assembly GCA_025057675.1 of Bacteroidia bacterium. Classification (GTDB taxonomy): domain Bacteria; phylum Bacteroidota; class Bacteroidia; order JANWVE01; family JANWVE01; genus JANWVE01. The sequence goes on along the minus strand of JANWVE010000063.1, from coordinate 10,326 downwards.
ATGCTTACCTACAAAAGAACTAAACCCTTTTTCTAACACTGGTCCGGCTACTACACTTCCATTCGGATTAGGTCTATCTAATACCCAAATCTCTTTATCTTGTTCAGCGCAAGCCTCCATTACTAAACTCAATGTAGATATGTATGTATAAAACCGAGCGCCTATATCTTGAATATCAAACAAAACAATATCTACATTAGATAACATTTGAGGAGTGGGTTTGAGAGTTTTACCAAATAATGAGTAAATAATAATGCCTGTTTGAATATCTACTCCATCTTGGATATGCGCGCCTGCATCTGCGTCACCCCTAAAACCATGTTCAGGGGCAAAAATAGCCGTGATATGACAACCTAATTTAAGTAGTGTATCTACCAAATGCGTGTTTCCTATCATGGAAGTTTGATTGACTACCAGCCCTAATTTTTTACTTCTTAAATCATCTAAATGTACTTTTAGTGCTACTGATGCACCTATTTCTATGTTTTGACTAAGCAATCCTGTTATTTTAAGCATCAAAAACAAAAGTAGAATATCCTTCACTTTGCAAAACTAATGATATATTAAGTCTAATAAATTAGTCAGATTAGGTTTATTTTTGGGCGTGTCCTTGCCCACGTCTCGCTGCGCTTGTGTGGGCAAGGTCGGCGTGCTACGGGCTAACGGTGCTGCGCCCCACCCCCTGGGCAAGAGTAAAAGAGTTTGCGAGGGGCTTCGCACCAAGCCTCACGGCTTGCCCTCCGCATGCCTCACGCAAACGCCAAGTACGCTAATCCCACTTATTCAAACCTTAACCTTGTAAATAACTCAATATCAACATTAAACAAGGTAAAAATATATCTTAACCTTGTAAATTATTGAAAATCAATTTAAAATAAGGTAAAACATTCGTATCAAGGGTTAAAGAGTAGTGTAAAGCCTATATATTCAAGGTTTAACCTTTTACATGCTTGAAAGTCAATGTAAAACAAAGTAAAATAGCGGCATTTCAAACGAGGTAAAAAATTTTAACTTTGTAAATAGTTGATAATCAATCTTAAAAAAAGTAAAGCAAAGATATGTATAAAAATGAGGTAAAAGATACAAAAGCGGCTTGCGTGAGGCATGCGGAGGGTGCGTGAGCAGTGCGGAGCGCAGCGAAGCACCGAAGCGTTAGCGTAGCCCGTAGCACGCCGACCCGAGCGCAGCGAAGGGACACGCCCAAAAAACTAAATTCAAACTATACTTTCTTTCAAAGAGAGTAATTTATCTCTATTTTCAGTAATCTTGTCACGGTTTAAAGAAGCATAATTACAGTAAATAGTCATGATTTGTAATCTCAACAGATGAACTTTGAACATTGTGCAAGAAAAGTTTATACTAAATTTTGAAATTTGGAACAGGGTTTGTAATTTTAACACTTGAAACATTATTTGTAAAAGTGTCGTTTAATACTATAAAGACTATGAGAAAAATGCAATCCTTATTCTTAGTGATTATTGCCCTTTGTTTCATTGGTCCATTTTCAATGGCTCAGGGATACGACGAAATGTATGGTGACTATAGCGTAAAACCTAGAAATAACCAAAATCAAGGCTCAAATTATAGTTACGATAATAGTTTTGACAATAGTAGTAACGACGTTGACTCCCGTGACTACGATTACGATGCCTTCATAGAGGAGGATGGCTACTACACTTCACGATTAAGGCGGTACTATGGTGGCTGGGACTGCTTCAGCTATTATGACCCCTTCTTTACAAACTCTTGGTACTGGGGTTGGAATCCTCCCTTAGTAACCGTAGTAACTACTCCTACAATATGGGGAGGATGGCGCAGCAGAATAATATGGTCATACGGATGGGGATGGAACACCTACTACTACAACCCATTTTTATATTCTGGATGGGGATATAATCCATGGGGCTATGGCTTCTATAATCCATGGTACGGCTTCTATAATCCATGGTGGGGTGGCAACTCCTACATGGCGGGATATATGGCAGGGTACAATGCAGGTTATAACAACGGCTACTACAACGGATGGTGGGGCAACCCTTATGGGTGGGGCTACAATCCTTACGGGTGGGACAATGGCTGGGGCTGGCGATACGCACCTCGTAACAGCTCAGGTGGAATGGTTACTAACAACAGCGGCAGGGGAGGTAACAATAACGTTAGTAACATAAATCCAGGTAGAACAATTCAACAAACAGGAGGAAGTGGTGGTCGGGGTGAGGTAAGTAACCCTCGTGGTGAAATAAGCAACCCTCGTGGCAATAATTTTACTAACAATAATTATAACTATAACACTACTCCAAGACCTAATAATAATGTCAATAACAATATAATTACAGTCCCCCGTGGCGAAAATAATAATCCTACCCCTCGTAACTATCAAAATAATAATCCCATTACTCCACGCAGTTATCAAAACAATAACAACAACCCCACCCCACGCAACTATAACACTACTCCACGCAATTTTAACAATAGTAATTCCACACCCAGAAGTTATACTCCTAACGTAAACAGCGGAAGCAGAAGTACAGGCGGAGGAACTCGCATATCACCGCGATAATCCTAAAAAATCAGGATAAAATTTGAATAGCCGCCTTTTCAAGATACAAAAGGCGGCTATTTCTTTTCTGAAACTATTTATTTTGCTAGTTTTTCTAAAAAACAACACCACTTAAATGTGAATATTGGATATTCGGAACATGTTTGCAGAGGTTTGAGATGAAAAGAAAAGGGTAAAATAGATACATGAAGAAGGTAATAAAACAGCTATCATAAGCGAAAAAATCAAAAGCTAACAAACACCCTTACCTTGTTTTTTGTAATTTTGCTCCATGAAGAACTCGGTAGACTACTCACTTCATTCAGCTTGGTACATTACACGAGTTGCCACATCGCAACGGACTACACTATGCTCTATATATTCTCTACATAGTTCAAACAGGATAATGTTTTTTACCTTTTGGGTTGTTACACTTCTTTTTCTTTTGTCTAGCTGCCACAGCTTGGATGACGATGCCAAGTTTCAAAAACGAACTCGTGGTTATGTAATACATACCCAAGATCTTAGGAACAAGCATTTTCTATTTTACATATCCCATGAAGGGTTTACTCCAAGACTTTTATCCACTCGCATAGATAGCACCTTACAACACTTAGTTTGCATAGATGATGAACTTTTTATCCCTTTACCAAGTAAAAAGATAGTTCTCGTAATTGATTTAGTTAAAGGAGAGGTAAAAGAAAATCTCTTCTTTGGTGAGGATTTCTATCCCGTAGATATTGTACAGTATCCTGATAAAAAAGACTGGTATTTTATTGCTTCTACTAATAGTAAAATTGCTTTTTTTAATAGAAAGAAAAACAAAGCAGAGGTACAAACTTATAGTAACTTCATAAACCGTATTGACCATATAGTATATGCTAATAATAAAATATATGCCGCTTCTCGCCATCGGCCGTATTCTATTATGCTTATCGTAGATGTACCTACCCGCGCTTTAATTAAAGAAGAGTATTTAGAAGGAGGAGTTAAAGAGCTGCACAGTGGAATACTGTGGGTAAAATCTATTTCTATGGATAGCCTTCCTATTTCGTACACGTGCAACGTTAATGATGATATTTTGCAAAAAAATGTTTATTCGTATCCGTTACGGCAGTTTGCTCACTCACCTTATACACAGCGGTTCTATGGTAGAGAATTTATCGGATTTATAGAACTCTATAATAACAAAATTTATGTCAATCAAATTGCGTTGCCTAGTAATACTCTTGTAAAAGGTTTTATCCCAGATTTTGATGAAAGTAGGCTTGTCGCATATAGTGGTAATAGGTTGTATTATTATAGAGATTTATCTTCCCGAGAGGTACAAGATAGTCTATTCCTTGACCCTGATTTGAAGGTATTACATGGTGTAGTACACAGGAGATAAATCACTAACTGTAGTAGTTTAGCGCATCAGTTATGACACTTACCTACTCTGAACGAATGCCTGGTTTTGTTACAAATACTTGGTTTTAAGACTAAAGAGTAATTTCACTTTTGGGCGTGTCCCTCGCTTGCGCTCGGGTCGGTGCATTCCGCACTGCGCTATCGCTTCGGTGCTTCACTGCGTTCCGCACTGCCTTACGGCATGCTCCATGCCCCTCACGCAATTTTTATCTTGCATTTTGATAAACCACACTTTAATCAAACCATGTTTTGGTTTTCACGCGCGTAATACGCGTGAGGCATGCGCAGCGCAGTACGAAGCCTCCTCCAAAACTTTTACTTCCTCCCCGCAGGGTGGATGAGGGGCTTCGCCGTATGCCTCACGCACGCCGCCAACAGACCAATTCCATCTATTCAAAACTTAACCTTGTAAATACCCGAAAATGAACACTAAACAAAGTAAAAAAACATCTTAACCTTGTAAATCATTGAAAGTCAATTGAGAATAAAGTAAAGAATGATAGTTCAGAATTAAAGTGTAGTAAAAAGTCCGTATATTCTAGGCTTATATCTTGTACATGCTTGAAAATCAATACAAAACAAGGTAAAAAATTTAACCTTATAAATGCTTGATAATCAAGCTAAAATAAGATAAAGCAAGAGTGTGTATAAGAACAAGGTAAAACATCCAAATGCAGCTTGCGTGAGGCATGCGGAGGGTGCGTCAGCAGTGCGTAGCACCGAAGCGATAGCGCAGCCCGTAGCACGCCGACCCGAGCGCAGCGAAGGGACACGCCCAAAAATAAATACTCCTTATCAAAATATTCATTAGAATTATATCGGATTGTATGATCTATTTAGCGATTATGAGATATTTTATCCAATCAATTTAAGTTTGACAAGGTCTTGTATATCCAGTATTCCAATAGGTGCATTATTCTCCACGGCGATGATGTTGTCTATTTGGTGCTGGCGGAACAGATTAACAGCTTCATAGAGAAGTGCTTCGGCGTTAATTGTAACAGGAGGATGATATGAAAAATCACTCATTTTAGCTTCTATGATAGATTTACCTTTTTCTTTGAGTTGTCTGCGGATGTCGCCATCAGTAAAAATACCCACGAGTTTGCCAAAATCATCTACTACTGAAACTGCGCCAAGTTTTGAGTCAGTCATTTGCACCATGGCATCAAGAAGGGTTTGTTTGAGGGTTACAACAGGGTTTTGTGGGCGTATAATTTCTTTAACTCGGATAGTCATCAAACGAGTGTGTTCAAAGAATTGGTCTATACCGAGAGTAGTAAGCGTATTATCACAGAGTTTTTGCATAACGCCCCAAGGTACAGTACAAGCATGCGCACCCAGTAAAATGGCTTGCCTAACATGGTCAGCGTGCCTTACCGAAGAAACCATGACCTTAGTATTGTAGCCATAGACTTCTACCGTTTGTACGCATTCGTCAATGAGTTTCATGGCATCATGTCCTTGGTCGTGCAGCCTACCTACTAATGGACAAACATAAGTTGCCCCTGCTTCCATAGCCATGTATGCCTGATTAAGCGTGTAAATGAGATGCACATTAACCAAATGCCCTTGGAGAGAGAGTTTTTTACAAGCTTTTACTCCTTGATTAGAAATAGGTATTTTGAAAACCAAAGTACAGTCTGAATTTAGGGGTAAAGCCAGCAAACGTTCGGCTTCTTTAATGATTTCATCTGCGGTAGCCCCCAGGGCTTCTACATGAAGAAAGGCTACTTTTTGAGATAATTTTACTATAGCACTATCTATATCTGTGATACCGTGCCTATGCATAAAAGTTGGGGTTGTGGTTAAGCCCGTGATAATGCCTAAGTCTAATGCGGCTTCTATTTCTTTGAAATCAACTGAATCTAAGTAAAGCTCCATTTTTATTTTTTAACATTTTTAACAGGCTGCAAAACTATATTTTTTTCGCATATCAAAAAATTTCACTATCATTGCAGCCATGAAAAACTCGTTCTTTTTTACTTTACTTATATTGAGTGGCTTAGTTCTGATTGTAGGCTGTTCAAAGAAAAAAGCAAAGTCTGCGGAGTTCAACAAGTTGTTAGAACAAGGACAAGCAAAGATCAATACAGGTGATTATCAAGGGGCAATAGCCGATTTAGAAAAAGCTATCCAATTGGACAAAAAAAACCCAGAGGGTTTCTATTGGACGGGCAGGGCTTACATGGCAACAGAAAAACCTCCCTATCCGAAAACATTAGAAAATTTTCAAAAAACGATTTCACTTGATCCTAATCATGCTTTGGCTTACTGCTCTATGGCAACGGTTTATGACCAAAATAGAGATGAAGCCAAAGCTTGTGAAGCAGCGAGTAAATCTATTGCGGCTTTTGAAAAAAAGGGTATAAAGCCTGAACATCAAAAGATATATCAGCAAGCAATGATGCTCAAAAATATAAATTGCAAATAATTTTTGTATTCTCAGGCATAGTAGTCATAAACTTGCAAACGATTGAAAGCAAGCCTTAAATAAGGTAAGAAATGAATATATAAAGTAAGAGTTATGTTTTTTGGGCGTGTCCTTGCCCACGTCTCGCTGCGCTCGTGTGGGCAAGGTCGGCGTGCTACGGGCTAACGGTGCTGCGCCCCACCCGCCCACCCCCTGGTTAAAGAGTTTTAGTGTGGGCGAGGGGCTTCGCACCAAGCCTGACGGCTTGCCCTCCGCATGCCTCACGCAGAAACGCAGCCCGTATGCTATACCCATCCATTCAAATTTTTACTTTGTAAATACCTGAAAATGAACACTAAACAAGATAAAAATACATCTTAACCTTGTAAATCATTGATAATCAGTTGAAAATAAGGTAAAATTTAAGCATTCAGTATTAAAAGGTTATCAAAAGTCCATGTATTCAAGGTTTAATCTTGTATATACTTGAAAATGAATACAAAATAAGATAAAACGAACACAATTCAAACAGGGTAAAAAACTTTAACCTTGTAAGTGCTTGATAATGAACATTAAACAAGGTAAAGCAAAGATATATCTAAAAATAAGGTAAAACATCCAAAGGCTGCTGCGTGAGGCATGCGAAGGGCGTGCGTCAGCACGGTGCGAAGCGCAGCGTAGCACCGAAGCGATAGCGCAGCCCGCAGCACGCCGACCTTGTGGGCATAAGCGCCAGCGAAACGCCCACAAGGACACGCCCAAAAAATAGAGCTTAATTAACCTAATCTACTTATCAGAAATATAGCATGAGAATAAGGACAGCCATACCTTATTATTTTATTTATTACAACATATTTTGTTTTTTGGCAAAATATTATAAGCTTGCATGTAACTTCCATGATGTATGAAAAAGTTGTTCTTTATTTTTGGCTGCCTAATATATGTCTTATGGACTTGGGCGCAAAACGAAAATGCTCAAAATGTATTAGCTAAGACCGATCGCTTGTTTTTTATTGAAAATAAGGGTCAGTGGCACAGTGATGTACTATACCTCTGCCGTATGAGGGGTTTAGATGCATGGATTACTAAATATGGAGTGAATTATACATTCTACAAAATAGAACGAAGTAAAAACGACGATTTTAGCCGCATGCTTAAAAATGAATTTGAACAAGACTATCAAAACGATATCATGTACGGACATAGGGTATTATTTGAGTTAGAAAATTGCAATCATAATCCTTGGTACGAAGGGAAAATGCAGCTAGAAGGATACCACAACTACTTTATTGGTAATGAACCAACTAAATATGCAAGTTATGTAGGCTTATACAAGGAAGTATGGATTAAAAACGTGTATAATGGCATTGATATTCGCTATTACTTTGATAATGGTCGGTTACGATATGATTTTTGGGTACAACCTTATGCTAACCCTTCTCAAATCAAATTTAGTCTACGCGGGCAAAATGAGGTTTATATTAAAAATGATAGTCAATTGTGTTTTACAACTCGCTTTGGTGAAGTATATTTGGCAGATTTGCATACATATCAAGATAGATATACCGTACAAAGTAAATTTACAAAAAATAGCGACTCTTGGTATATTGCATTAGGAGAGTACGACAAGAGCAAAGTTTTAGTCATAGACCCGTTGATATATTCCACTTACATCGGTGGAGGAGGAAATGATTTTGGTTATGATATAGCAGTGGATGCATTTGGTAATGCCCACATAACTGGTAACACGCTTTCATCTAATTACGACACTACGCCTGGTGCATTCCAAATTACAAATGGAGGGGGCAGTGATGTATTAGTTACGAAGATAAATTCTACAGGAACAGGATTGATATTTTCTACTTATATTGGCGGAAGCGGCGCTGATACAGGTAGATCTATATCAATTGATGCTGCTGGCAACATATACATCACAGGACTAACAACTTCAGCGAATTATGATTTTACCCCAGGTGCTTTGCAAACTGTAAATGCAGGAGCAGCAGATGCGTTTGTTACTAAATTAGACGTTACAGGCAGCACTTTATTATACTCTACATATCTTGGGGGAAGCACCAATGACTATGGGTACGGCATAGCAGTAGATGCTAGCGGTAATGCATATATAACAGGATACACGCAGTCAGGGGATTATTACACTACAACAGGAGCATTCCAAACAACAAACGGAGGAATTAACGATATCTTCGTTACTAAACTCAACAGCACAGGCACAGGTATAATATACTCCACTTATATTGGAGGTAGCGGCATTGATGAAGCATACGGCATTGCATTAGACGGACTTGATAATGCATACATAACAGGAAGAACACTGTCAACTAATTATGACGTCACAACAGGAGCTTTTCAGACATCAAATGGGGGAGGTACAGACACTTACATAACAGCACTTAATGCCACAGGAACATCTTTGATTTACTCTACTTATCTCGGAGGGAGTGGCATTGAATGGGGCTATGCCATAGCCGTAGATGCAGGCGGAAATGCATACGTAACCGGGTACACATCCTCAGCTGACTATGATGTTACTACGGGAGCTTTCCAATCTACGAGTGCAGGTGGTGATGATATTTTTGTTACTAAAATCAATTCTACGGGTACGGGATTGATATATTCCACTTACATCGGGGGAAGTAGTGATGACAGAGGACTTGGATTAGCAGTAGATGGTACAGGAGGCGTATATATTACAGGTAGAACAAACTCATCAGATTATGACGTTACTGCATCGGCATTTCAACCAGTGTTCTCGGGGGGAGCAGCCACCGACGTTTTTGTTACTCGACTTAGTCCCTCAGGCACAGTCCTGTTATACTCAACTTATATTGGAGGAGGTAGCAGCGAAGCAGGTAACAGTATTGCAATAGATGGTAACGGTAGTGCGTATATTACAGGTCAGTCTCAATCAACGGATTACGATATTACGGCAGGGGTATTTCAAACAAACAATGAAGGAAGTAATGATATAATTATCAGTAAAATATGTACAAATACTATTACGCTTACCTCTTCTTCTGGACCGGATAACCAAATAGTCTGCTTAGGTACAGCAATTACAAACATAACCTACTTTACAGTAGCATCTAGTGTTACAGTTACAGGTTTACCCGCAGGAGTAACCCATTCGTATTCAGGAGATACTGTAACTATTAGTGGAACTCCCACGGTAGCAGGCACATTTAACTATACTATAACGCTTTCGGGTTGCGGTTCAATCACGGCAGCAGGCACAATCAAAGTTAATAACCTACCTACTGTAAATTATACTGTACCTGGATCCCAAGATACAGTCTGCACCACGGATGCACCTTTTGTACTTACAGGAGGAACCCCCTCGGGTGGCACATACTCGGGAGGGGCGTACGTTACAGGAGGTGGCACTTTCAATCCTAACTTAGCCAGCGTAGGTCCTAATATGGTTATTTACACTTATGTTGATGCTGATGGTTGCATAAACAAAGATACGGCTTATATCGTGGTCGAAACATGCACAGATATACAAAATGTTAATGCTCAAAATAGCTGCTGCATCGGTAATCTCTATCCAAATCCTGCACAAAAACAAACGCAAATGATGTTGCATATACCTAATTTGAAGCATGTAGTTATTCGGTTGGCAAATACAGAAGGCAGAATAGTAAGCAATGTGTTTGATGGAAACATGATAGGTAGCAACGTAGTCAACATTCCAACGGCTAATTTACCTGCGGGAGTATACGTGTGTCATGTTCAAATAGATAATCAGAGTTTTACAAGGTATTTAATGGTCAGTAAATCGGATTTAGACTGATATAGATGATAAAAGAACATCAAAGTGTTATTTTTTATCAAATGTAATACATCATTCATAAGTTTTATTTAGTTTTTTTGGGCGTGTCCTTGCCCACGTCTCGCTGCGCTCGTGTGGGCAAGGTCGGCGTGCTACGGGCTAACGGTGCTA
>JANWVE010000062.1 GCA_025057675.1 Bacteroidia bacterium | reverse complement strand
TTTGTTACAAAGTTGAATGCAAGTGGTAACGGCTTAATTTATTCTACTTATATTGGTGGTAGTAATAACGACTCAGGATTTAGTATTTACTTGGACCAAAATGGGGTAGCTTACATAACAGGGCAAACTCAATCTACAAATTACGATGTTACCACAGGATGCTACCAAAACTCAAACGGGGGTGGTATTGATGTATTTTTAACTAAACTCAATGCTATGGGAAGCGCACTTTTATATTCCACTTATGTAGGAGGCTCATCTGATGATCAAGGAAGAGGAGTATTTGCAGATGACCTTGGCTATGCATATATAACAGGATGGACAAATTCAACAAACTATGATATAACAACAGGTGCTTTTCAAACCACCAATGGAGGCTCAAGAGATGCTTTTGTAACTAAGATATGCACAGATATACTTAATTCCTGTGCCCCACCTTTACTAAACTATCCCATAGAGCTAACTGCATATCTATCTCTCAACGCATTAAAAGTGAACTTAGACTGGAAGCACACTGCTACTGAAAAACCTATACAGCAATTTATTGTAGAAAGAAAATCACAAAAAGAAAATACATGGCGTATTATTGCTAAGCTCAGCCCAGATATTACTACCTACCAAGATAACCAAGATATTTATTATGGTTTGGAGCTAATGTACTGCGTAAAGGCAGTAGACAAAGATGGTCAGATTTATAGGTCAAATGTAGTAAGCGTGATACCATTAGAAAAAGGACAAACCTTTAGCTTGTACCCTAATCCTACTCTACATCATTTTGTTATAGAAAACTACACAGATACCAATCAAGAATATGAATTAACAGATGCATCAGGTAAGGTGTTAAGAACATATACCCTACCAAGAGGTAGTAATACAATACAAATAGATTTGCCTAAAAGTATATATTTTATTCGTGAGAAAAGCAGAGGTATAACCCAAAAGCTTGTTATAGAGTAACTGTAACATAACATCAGAACACCTAACTAACTCTTTGCTATCTTTGAAAAAAGCACCTGAATCATGCCTATTCTAATTGGGCGCTTTAGTATGTCTTTTTCAAGTTACCGTAGGATTTTTTGGGCGTGTCCTTGCTTGCGTTTCGCTGCGCTCATGCAAGCAAGGTCGGCGTGCTGCGGGCTGCGCTTTCGCTTCGGTGCTTCGCTGCGCTTTGCACTGCTTACGCACCCTCCGCATGCCTCACGCATGCGGCTGTTAAAGTTAAACTAAGTCCACATATTCAAATTTTAATCTTGTAAGTGCCTGAAAATGAGCATTAAACAAAGTAAAATATACTTTAATCTTGTAAATCATTGAATATCAATAGGAAAAAAATAAAACACGGAGGTATGGGGTTAAAGTGTTATAAGAAGTCCATGTATTCAAGGTTAAACCTTGTATATGCTTGAAAATCAATATAAAACAAAATAAAATAACTGTATCTAAAACAAGGTAAAAATTTTTAACCTTGTAAATATTTGATAATCAACATTCAACAAGGTAAAGCAAAGGTAGGTATAAAAACCAGATAAAACATCCAAAAGCCGCTTGCGTGAGGGATACGGAGCATGCCGTCAGGCAGTGCGAAGCGATAGCGTAGCACCGAAGCGAACGCGTAGTGCGCAGTAGCCCGACCCGAGCGCAGCGAAGGGACACGCCCAAAAAAACTGAATTTTTATTTACTGAACTTTCGTAATACAACAGAAAATTTACCCATTGAAAAGTATTTTTTTATACCTTTGCCACCTGTTTAATAAACCACTATGGGAATAATGAGCTCTTTGCGGGAACGCGGTAGCACCTTCATTCTTGTTTCTATTGGGTTAGCTATCGTATCGTTCCTGATAATGGATGTGTACAATCAAAACTACGGCGCAGGAAGCAGACAATACGCAGGCAAAATTGCAGGTAAAAAAATTCCTTATGCTGAATACGAAATGCGCGTCAACGAACAAATAAGAAATATTGAGCAGCGGTCAGGAAAACCCGCAGACCCATCCACTCAAGAGTACATCCGAGATAACGTATGGAATAGCTTAGTAGAAGAGAAATTACTCGGAGAACAATATAAATCCATTGGTTTATCTATCTCCTCAAAAGAAATGACCGAAGCAGTCCGAGGTCCTGAACGCGACCCCTTTGTCATACAAACCTTTACTAACCAAGAAACAAATACCTTCGACGAAAAAATGCTCAATGACTACTTAGCTCAACGAGGTAAAAACAAAGAAGCAGACTACTTCTGGGCAAAAATGGAAGAGTATTTAGAAAGCAGCAAATTACGTAACCGTTTATCTAGCTTAGTCAAAGCAGGATTAAACGCCTCGTATGAAGCCGCTAAATATGAAGCTATCAATCGCGCCCGCAAGATAAATATCAAATTTATTAGTTTCCCGTATGTTTTTATTGCAGACTCATTAGTAAAACCCACTAAACAAGAAATGCTCGCTTATTACAATGAAAATAAGCACAAGTTCCTCCAAAACGAAGAAGAACGAGTAATAGAATATGTAGCCTTCATGAAAAAACCCTCTCGTGAAGATACATTAGCTACCAAAAAAGAAGTAGAGAAATTAGTTAAAGACTTCAAAGAAACTACCGTAGACTCTTCGTTTATTAAAATGAACACCGATGCCAATACTCCTGAGTATGGCTACAAAAAGAAAAGCGACCTCAAAGGTATAGATATCGCAGATAAATTATTTGCCGCCCAAGTAGGTGAAGTATTCGGACCTTTTCAAAATGGAGGCACATTCAAAATATACAAGGTTTGTGATATCAAAGATGATACCTCCGCAGTAACAATGTCCGTAAGGCATATTTTAGTGGGTTTCGACAACTACTATAAAAAAGTAATGCCTAAAACTAGCACAGATAGCACCAAAGCCAAAAATATGGCACGCGCCAAAGCAGACAGCATATTAGCAGTACTGCGGAGTAAAAAAGCTACTTTTGATGAACTAGTACTAAAACATAGCGACGACCCAGGTAGTAAAAATACGGGTGGTAAATACGAAGACTTCCCCAAAGGACAAATGGTAAAACCTTTTGAAAACTTTGCGCTCAAAAAACCCATAGGAAGCTTAGACAAAGTAGAAACTACCTACGGTTGGCATATTATGGAGGTATTAGGCAGAAATACTAAACAAATAAAACTCGGAGTAATTGAAAAAAATATCCAAATATCTGATGCTACTAACAACATGATATTTCAAGAAGCCAGTACATTTGCCCAAAAAGCAGCCGAAAATAAAGGTAAAAATTTTGATAAAGCATGTGAAGAATTAAAAGGAAATGCAAAACGTAAGTCCAACCCCTTTAAGATGATGGAGAAAGGCATCAGTGCTGTGCCAAACTCAAGGGAAATTGTAAGATGGGCTTTCTTGAACGCTAAATTAGGAGAAGTTCGTTTGGAACCCTTTGCCTTAGAAGATAGGTTTGTTGTGGCAAAACTGACCAAAATCATAGAAAAAGGGGTAAAACCTTTTGAAGAGGTAGAAGATCAAATTAAAACGGAGGTCATTAAAAAGAAAAAATTAGAGGTGTTTAAGCAAAAAATTAAGGGCAATACTCTGGAAGAAATTGCAAAAAATTATGGAAATGGAGTGATTGTCAATACTTCTAATGATATTACTTTTATCAGTAACTATGTTCCAAATGTGGGACAAGAGCCTGAAATGTTAGGAGCTATTTTTGGAATGGCTAATAAAGGACTGATACAAAAGGTTTCACCTGTAATTCAAGGTAATAATGCTGTGTATGTATTTACTATTGAAAGCATCAACAATGGTGAGCCACCTGTGGACTCAGCTATTAAAAACGGGCAGCTCTCGTTATCGAGTGCGCTGCGTTTTAAGGGCGATGCAGGTCAGATTTTGGAAGCTTTAAAGAAAAAGGCAGAAATTGAGGACACACGTTATTATTATTTCTAAATTAGCAGCAAAAGGGGGATAATTTCATAGAATTTTTTTGGGCGTGTCCCTTCGCTGCGCTCGGGTCGGGCTACTACGCACTATGCTGATGCTTCGGTGCTACGCTGCGCTTCGCACTGCCTAACGGCATGCTCCGTAGCCCTCACGCAGCTTAACCCTGGGTGTTGATGTTCTTAGTTCACTCAAACGCAGGTCAGCTTTATCTTGTTTTTGAACTACGAAATTCTGGGTTAGATTTTTGATTTAAGATAAGGGTGAGGGTTACAAAAAACAGCTTTTTATAGAATTTTGAAAGATTTTGCTTTACTTTTCAAAAGATGCGCCCCTCTTCGTTCGGTTTAAGAAATCTTTTTTTCTTATACAACATTTAGATCTTTAAATGTATTCTTTTGACCTTACAATGAGGATGTCTAAAAAGTCCAATCTTTAACAGATAACAAAACTGAATTTTACGGCTTACTAAGTATCAATACTATAATAGTATCAATACTAACTTGTGGCAGAAAATCCGGTTTTTTGCCTTTTTTGGACGCTTTCTTTACAATGGACGTTTCTGTCGGTACGATACGCTGAGAAGCACGATCTAAGGACATTATCCGTTTGTAGATGCTGATACAAAGCTAAAAAAGTGTAGCCAACCTATAACAATGCGTTAATGTGTTGAGAAAGAGCTTCCGCACCCACAGGTGCTTTTGGCATTCGGATTGTTGAACGTGAAGCCTCTTGCATTCAAGCCATCTTGAAAATCTATTTCCATACCTGCGAGGTACAGTAAATGGCGTTTATCAATTATGATAGATAGACCATCTATGTTATATTGGTTGTCATGTTCTCTGGGCTTGTCAAAGCCTAACTGATAGGATAGACCTGAACACCCACCACCTTGAACACCCACTCTTAGCCCGTACCCTTCGGGTACATTTTTTTGGGTAATGATATTTTTTATTTCCCTCAAAGCATTTTCTGTGATTTTGATAGGAGACTCTACCATTTTTGTGTTTATGACAGGATTTTCCATAAGTATTACAAGCTATATAAACGCTCAAGAATTAAACAAAGTTACAAAAAATCAATATAAGTGATATTTTTTAATTTTTTTTAGCAGAAACAAAAAGACTGTGCCTTTATTTTATTATATTATAAGGTTATGAAAAATAGTAATCTCTCTTCACTGTTGAAAGAAACATTAAGTAACGCCAATATGCGGTTTTTTTTGGTACTGATTGTAAGTTTTTTAAGTAATAGAGGAAAAATTACAGTCAAGAAGTCTTTCAAGATACGGTTATGAGTATAGCCTGCGTCAGTCATTCCGTTTCTTTGGAACAGTTCATCAATGGATAAAAACAAGCATTGTTGTGTTCAAGAAAGGGTTATGTCAGAAAGGGAGAGAGAGGTATCTTATCACATGGATGAAACCGTGATAGGAAAAAGTGGAAAGTATACTCATAGCAAACATCGTTTTTATAGTTTTGTATATCAAGTATATCAAGCAGGTAGTCTCTGGGATAGCGTTTATGGCATTATAGTTAAGTCTATTTTTTTCTTTACATAGTTTACATAAAAAGTTATTTTCAAAAGTTAAGTTTTAATTTTTTGGGCGTGTCCTTGCCCGCGTTTTGCTACGCTTATGCGGGCAAGGTCGGCGTGCTGCGGGCTAACGGTGCTGCGCCCCACCCGCCCACCCCCTGGACAAGAGTTTGAGTGTGGGCGAGGGGCTTCGCACCAAGCCTAACGGCTTGCCCTCCGCATGCCTCACGCAAGCAGCAAGTAGACTCAATCCATATACTCAAAACTTAATCCTGTAAGTATCTCAAAATGAATGTTAAACAAGGTAAAAATACATTTTAATCTTGTAAACATTTGAAAATGAGCGAAAAACAAGGTAAATTTTATTTAATCAGGGTTAAAGAGTTGCAAAAAGTCCATGCATTCAAGATTTAAGCTTGTATGTGCTTGAAAATGAATGTAAAACAAGGTAAAATAACCCCACTTGAAATAAAGTAAAAAATTTTAACCTTGTAAGTATTTGATAATCAAGATTAAACAAGGTAAAGCAAAGGTAGGTATAAAAACAAGGTAAAACATCCCAAGGTTGCTGCGTGAGGCATGCGGAGGGCGTGCTTCAGCACGGTGCGCAGCACCGAAGCGATAGCGCAGCCCGCAGCACGCCGACCCGAGCGCAAGCGAGGGACACGCCCAAAAAAGTAAAATTATTTTTTAGACTTGATATAAAATATGTCTCTCAACAATCCGAAAACTGTTTCTTATTCTCTACAATTGACACTATTATGCCCTCTCACATATACATTAGGTAAAATGTCAACCATATTGGATTGGTATAGATTTTGTCAGTACAAACTTGATTTTTAATAAAAAAGTCTTATTTTTGCTATAAAAGATAAATGTATGAGATATTTAATTCACCTTCTGCTTATAGCAATTTATCTATTCACAGGTGGTACTACTTTTCAAGAAAAACCTAGTCGCGAATTATCTGATCCGTGCAAAATATATGGAAAGATCAAACTCGTAGAAAATGGAGAAGATATAAGAGTTAAAGTAGTAAGCTCAGGTGAGAAGCTAAGAGTACGTTATGTTACTGAAAACCCCTCTTCACCTGGACAGTGGGAGTTAGTGGTTTCAGGAGCACAATACAAAGTAAAAATCGTAGAAAGTGGAGAACATTTTACTATCCGTGAGGTAAAATCTGGTGAAGGTTGTAATTAAAAATATACTTGCTCTCACTTAATAAGTTCCCTAAAAGAATGTTAATTAAGTATTAGTAGCTCTTTATATTTTTCATAAATTTGCAACCTGTTTTAATTCAAAAGCTAATATATGTCTATTCAGCAGTTGTTGTTTAAGGAATATGGAATACAGTCGTCATCAATATATCACAACTTATCTTCGGCAGAGTTAATTGAACAAGCAATTCTCAATCGTGAAGCTACCCTGGCAGATAATGGAGCTTTGAACGCTATAACAGGAAAGAGAACAGGTCGCTCGCCGAAGGACAGATATATTGTAAAGGAAAGTACTACTGCAAATTCTATATGGTGGGGTGAAGTTAATATACCTATAGCAGAGGAAGTATTTGATACCCTCTATCAAAAAGTAATAGATTATCTGAACCAAAGAAAAATTTATGTCCGTGAAGTATTTGCAGGCGCAGATAATAACCACAGACTAAATGTACGAGCCATCAACGAGCTTGCATGGCACAATTTGTTTATCAATAATATGTTTATTCGCCCTGCAAAAGAGGAACTAGAAAACTTTACAGCAGATTTCACTATTATTTCTGCACCTCGGTTTTATGCTAATCCTGAAATAGATGGCACGCGTTCAGAGGCATTTATAATAATTAATTTCAAGAGAAAGATAGTGCTTATAGGAGGCACAGAGTATGCAGGCGAAATGAAAAAGTCTATCTTCAGCATACTCAATTACCTCCTACCCCAAAAAGGAGTCTTTCCCATGCACTGCTCCGCTAACGTAGGCAAAGAGGGAGATGTAGCTATTTTCTTTGGCTTATCAGGTACAGGAAAAACAACTTTGTCCGCAGACCCCAACCGCGGCTTAATTGGAGATGATGAACATGGATGGACTGACGAAGGAATATTCAATTTTGAGGGCGGTTGTTATGCAAAATGCATAAACCTAAGCGAAGAGAAAGAACCCGATATATGGAACGCTATAAGATTTGGAAGCATACTAGAAAATATTGTGTATCTCCCTAACACGCATATCCCTGACTACGACAACAATTCCATTACAGAAAATACACGTACTGCGTATCCTATTCATTATATCAGAAATGCGGTCATTCCCAGTGTAGGTGCTATTCCAAAGCATATATTCTTTTTAACCTGTGATGCTTTTGGCGTTCTACCGCCTATATCAAAGTTAGAAAGCGCTCAAGCTATGTATCATTACATTTCAGGATACACTGCAAAAGTAGCAGGAACGGAAGCAGGTGTAACTGAACCTACTATCACTTTCAGTGCTTGTTTTGGGCAACCATTTCTACCCTTACATCCAACCCAATATGCTACTATGCTTAAAGAAAAAATGGAGAAGTACAAAACAAGAGTATGGTTAGTTAATACAGGTTGGTCAGGTGGGGGCTATGGGGTAGGTAGCCGCATGAAGTTATCTTATACCCGAGCTATGATTACAGCCGCTTTGGAAGGTAAATTAGATAAAGTAAATTACACTCAAGACCCCATTTTTGGTTTATTAGTACCTGATGAGGTACCAGGCGTACCCAAAGATCTACTCAATCCTCGTAACACTTGGGCTGATAAAGAAGCTTACGACAAAAAAGCTAATGAACTTGCGCAAGGGTTTATTAAAAATTTTGAACGTTTCGCAGATTTTGCTACTCCTGAGATGTTATCTGCGGCACCCAAGGTAGCTATCAATGTATAGTTTAATAGTATATATATAGTCTGATACTCTTCGGGCGTTCCTTTGTAGGTGTTTTGCTGGCGCTCATGCTCACAAGGGGACGCCCAAGAAAAAATCTTACTTCTTCAATCTATCTCACGGTCAAACTTACTTGTAACCTAATCTATTCCTCCTTTTTAATACGTTTTAACCCCTTTTTAAGCAAAAATTTAATTAAATCATAAGTTTCCAAAACTTCTATCTCTTCGTGAGATAGTACCTTCCAAGCCACCTTTGTAATATCCTCTACTACCTGCGGATGAAACGAACCTGAATAATTGCTTTTCATTAAAAACCAGTCGGTTTTTTTGAGAATAGGTTTCTCGTTCATAACGTACTCATGGTAGGTTGTAGCAAGCTTTTCTATAATACTGACCTCTTTGATACCTGTTTCTTCACAAACCTCACGAATAGCACAATCCTGTGTAGGTTCGTACTCCTCTACTTTACCTTTGGGTAGATCCCATTTATTTTTACGGTAAATGAGTAAAATTTGCTTGCTATCGTTATAAACCAATCCTCCTGCGGCATGCACTAAAACAAATTGACTGCGAAAAAAAGACCGTAAATTATCCCTTTGAATTTTATCTGTAAAGAGAATTTTGAGCTTATATAAAACTCCATTGAAATAGTCAGCAGAAATGTTCTTAGCTAAGAACCTTGAAAAATCTATCGTGAAATCAATTTCAGGTTCTACATCCCACAGTAGAACACATTCAGAATGAAGAGTTTTAACATTGTTTTTTATACCGTCAAATATATTTGCTATTTGAGAAACATAATTTCTCTCCGAACTTTTTTTGTAAAAATGGCTTATATACAAAAAATTTTCTGGTTTTATTTCTGCGAAAGACTTTACTCTATTTATGACAATCATTAAACCCTTTTGAAAAATCCTCATAAATCTAAAAGTAATCTGATTTTTTTAGCCCTAAGAATTCAAATGCGGTGTTTATGAATAAATCTTCTTTCACGGCAAGGGGTAGATCTTCCATATTTTCTATCATCTTTCCGTGTTCTAAATCTCCTAAGGGGAAGGGATAATCTGTGCCAAAAGCAATTTTTTTGCTGCCAAACATGTCTAATAAATATCGTAGGGCTTCTTCGTCATGAGTGATGGAGTCAATGTAAAATTTACCTATGTAGCTGCGGGGTGGGTTTTGGATGTGTACTGCACACAAATCAGGGCGTGCATAAAACCCATGATTTATACGCCCCAATGTAAAAGGAAAGGCGCCTCCCCCGTGTGTAAACATCACTTTTAACTTTGGAAATTTATCAAAAATACCCCCAAAAATCATAGAGCATATAGAACGGGAAGTTTCAGCAGGCATACCTACTAACCAAGGTAAAAAGTATTTAGGTATGCTTTTCTCTCCCATCATCTCCCACGGATGGATAAGAATAGATACATTTAAGTCCTGTGCTGCTTCCCAAAAAGGATAAAATTCAGGGTCATCTAAATTTTTATCGTTGATATTAGAACCTATCTCTACGCCAGGCATACCTAATAAAGCATTACACCGTTCCATTTCTTTGATAGCTAAATCTATGTTTTGCATGGGTAGAGTGCCTAAACCTATAAATCGCAAAGGATATTGCTCTACAACTTCTGCTAAATGATCGTTAAGAAAACGACACCATTCATACGTATCCTCTGCCTTTGCCCAATAATTGAATAAAACAGGTACTGTACATAAAACCTTGATACGTACGTTATCTCTATCCATGTCCTCGATGATAGCTTCCGGGTCCCAGCAATTTTGTTCAATGGCTCTAAAAAAACGCCCGTCATCACGAATCATGTGTGCCTTTCCTTTCTCAATATGTTTTATTTGAATGAAGCCTCCGTATCCGAACTTTTGTTTTAGGTCTTGCCATGTTTCGGGTAGAATATGTGCGTGGATATCTACTTTCATACTACAAACATAAGAGTTTTTTGCTAAATATACATTTTGCGCTGCGTAAGATTAAGATTAAACAAAAATCAAAATTTAAGTTTATTTTTGAATTGGCTAAAAATGGTACTAAATAGTTATTAGTTTTTTGGGCGTGTCCCTCGCTGCGCTCGGGTCGGGCTACTGCGCACTACGCGTTCGCTTCGGTGCTACGCTATCGCTTCGCACTGCCTAACGGCATGCTCCGTATCCCTCACGCAAACTGTATTTTGATACTTTACCTGGCTGCATACATGCGTTTGCTTTACCTTGTTTTATATTGATTACTAAGCACTTACAAAGTTAATAAAATTTTTCACCTTGTTTTAACTGCTCTCATTTTACTTTGTTTCGTATTCATTTTCAAGCATGTACAAGGCTAAACCTTCAATAAATACATCTTTGACAACTCTTAACCCTGGATATCCAAGTTTTACCTTATTTTCAATTGACTCTCAAATATTTACAAGATTAAGGTATATTTTTACTTTGTTTAGTGTTCATTTTCAGATACTTACAAGACTATATTTTGTATCAGTGGAGTTAGTGTATTGGTGGCTTGCGTGAGGCATGCGGAGGGCGTGCGTCAGCACGGTGCGAAACCCCTCATTCACGCTTTTACTCTTGCCCAGGGGGTGCAGCACCGTTAGCCCATAGCACGCCGACCCGAGCGCAGCGAGGGACACGCCCAAAAAAATACTTTCTAATCAAGAAAATACTTATTGAATATCTAATAATCTCTAAATTTACACTTATGCACATTCAAAAAGCAGAATTTATACTCAGCACCACAGATTTTAATCAATTACCTGAACCTAAATTGCCTGAATATGCTTTTATCGGGCGATCAAACGTAGGTAAATCCTCTTTAATTAACATGATAGTGGGAAATAATCATTTAGCACGGACCTCCCGCCAACCAGGTAAAACCCAAACAATGGTCGTATTTAAGATAAATCAAGCTTGGTATCTGACGGATTTACCTGGTTATGGTTATGCAAAAGTACCTAAAACACAAAGAGAGCAATGGCAAAAAATGACCCAAAAATATATCTTAGAACGCAAAAATTTAGTGGCTTTGTTTGTTTTGATAGATATTCGTATCTCTCCCCAAAAAATAGACTTGGACTTCATTAACCAATTAGGTAGGTGGCAAGTTCCTTTCACTATTGCTTTTACAAAAGCAGATAAAGTAAGCAAAAATATCGCTAATAACCATGTAAAAGCTTTTTTATCCGAACTCTCGGCACATTGGGAGGAAATGCCTACTTATTTTATCACTTCCGCACAGGATAAAACAGGCAGACAAGAATTACTTGACTGGATAGAAACACAAAATCGCATCTTTAACGCAAGTTTGAAATAACCTTTTTAACTTTATAAAACATTGACTTTCGTGTTTTTGTATCATATTGTTTGATTTAACTTTGTGCGTATTCGCTCTGCTTTTAGCAGTGTTTCTTCATATTCCTGCTCCGCTTGAGAACGATATACCACAGCACCCCCTGTATGTAGTAAAAGCTCATTCAAATCCTGATTATAGCACAAGGTACGAATAAGTACATTACTATCCGCTTCCTGCTTAGGACTAATATACCCTATACTTCCAGAGAACCACCCTCTTGGGATACACTCTAATTGCTGTATAATTTCTACACTTCTTTTTTTGGGAGCACCTGTCATAGAACCAGGCGGAAAAACATGATAAAAAGCTTCTAAAAAATGAACACCCGAGCGAATTCTACCTTTTACCGTGGAAATCATTTGATATAAATTTCCGTAGTCCAAAACCTGAAAAAGATTCTCTACCTCTATACTTCCCGTTAAACAACTTTTAGCTATATCATTCCGCATTAAATCTACTATCATCACGTTTTCTGCACGGTCTTTTAATGAATGACGAAGTATATCTCGGCTTTGTGTATCTTGTGAGTGTTTTTTTCTTTGTGTTCCTTTCATAGGTTGTGCAATAAGTATGCTACCTCGCAAGGCTAACAACCGTTCAGGTGAAGTGCTTATTACTGTATAAGGTGGATATCGCCAGTATGCACTGTATGGCATAGTACCTTGTTCTTGAAGAATTTTGTACAAGGTTAAAGTATCTAAATTAAAAACTACAGCCTTAAAAGCTTGACATAAATTGAGTTCATATACATCTCCTTGTTTGATATGTTCAATTACGGCGTTAAAACGGGTTAAATACTCCTCTTTTGTCCATAAAGGTTGTAGGTCAATTTTAAGTTGTGTTGGTACATGAGTATCTAAACTTTGGCTGAAATAAGACAGGTTATTGCTTTCTACTTTACCTTGTTTAGAGAGGGTTAGCCAGTACTGGGGTGTCCATAGGACTGCTGTGGGTTTAGTATAAGGTCGATAGGGTAAAAACAAAGGTTGGTGGTATGCCTCATACGAGAATGCAAAGAATATCCATTTATTAGCATGCTTTTGGGCAAATTCAAAAGCAGGTGTCCATTGGTCGTAGATTTCGCAAGTATCTTGTGCGCCTACGCCTGCTATACATTCATATAGCGCGTAAATATCTTGCGTATCTTGATGGCTATCTAGGTATATGCCAATATCACTCTGATGAACTGCATGTAAGCATTGTGTTTTTAATTCTTCGGCTCGCATAAACGAATTAAAGCGAATAAGCAGTAGTTCATGATATCCATGTAGTTTGCTTCTACACCTTCGGAAATAGCCGTTTTACCTTGGTGGTCTTCTATGGATTTAATTCTATGAACTTTCATTAAACATAAATCAGTCAGGCTGCTGATACGCATCAAACGCCAGGCTTCACCGTAGTCATGATTTTTATTTTTCATTAGTTGTAGTACTTTTTCTGCTTGTTCGTCGTACTTTGTGGAGAGTAAAGCTAAGTCGGAGAGGTCTGTGTTTGGATAGTCAATTTTAAGTAAAGCAATAATGCAATAATTAACAATTCCTTGATATTCAGAGATAATACTATCTTCAATTTTTTGAGTTCCTGTTTCTTCTATGTTTCGAATTCGTAGCAGTTTGATATAAATTTGGTCGGTAAGGGAGGGTAGGCGGAGTATTTGCCAAGCATTCCCATAGTCTTGTGCTTTTTTCATAAAAATAGCTTTACATTGTGCTACTTGGTTTTGATACTGTTGTATGGTTATGTCCATACACAAAAGTATGTAAAAACTATGAAAGAATTTAGTATTACGTTTGACTTATAGTTTAGTGAACGAGATTTTATTTTGGGCGTGTCCCTCGCTTGCGCTTCGGGTCGGCGTGCTGCGGGCTACGCTATCGCTTCGGTGCTTCTCGCACCGTGCTGACGCACGCCCTCCGCATGCCTCACGCAAGCTGTATTTTGATGCTTTACCTTGTTTTTATACATATTCTCGCTTTATCTTGTTTGATGCTCATTATCAATCACTTACAAGGTTAAAATTTTTTACCTTGTTTGAATTAACCTTGTTTTATCTTGTTTTGTATTGATTTTCAAGTATTTACAAGGCTAAACCTTGAATAGAAGAACTTTACACGCCCCTTAACCCTGATTAAATAAGCTTTGCCTTGTTTTGTATTCATTTTCAAATGTTTACAAGGTAAAAATATGTTTTTATCTTGTTTAATGTTCATTATCAGTTACTTACAAGGTTGAAGTTCAACAAGTCGAGTTAGCTTACAAACAACGTTTCTTGCGTGAGGCATGCGGAGGGCAAGCCGTCAGGCTTGGTGCGAAGCCCCTCGTCCACGCTTTTACTCTTGCCCAGGGGGTGGGCGGGTGGGGCGTAGCACCGTTAGCCCGTAGCACGCCGACCCGAGCGCAAGCGAGGGACACGCCCAAAAAAATTTTACCAATAAAAATTTTCTATTTCATACGTTCATAAGTTAAAATTCCACTTAGAGCTACTCCTGCTATGCCCTGACCAGGATACACAGTGTCCCCACAAATAAAAAAGTTTTTATGCCCTGTTACAGGACTAAGCATCTGCCACGGTTTGATAGACATGCTTTGCGGAATTCCGCCCACATTACCATTTTTGCGAAATACCCATTTTTGCCACGTCTTGGGCGTACTGGCATGAGTGTACAAAATGTGCTCTGGCTTGAAATAAGGAAAGTACTCATGCAATGCTTTTAAGATATATTGATGCAACTCCTCTTTCTTTTTTCTAACATCAAAATTAGGTTC
>JANWVE010000061.1 GCA_025057675.1 Bacteroidia bacterium | reverse complement strand
ATACCGAGGAATCTCGGTATTTTTGTACAGCATTTACAACAGATACTGTTGTTAAATGCTGTTTTTCAATTAGTTAAACCCAAAAAAAGCCCAAAATCGAAATCAAAAAATCAATAATTAAAATGCAAAGTTGTATAATAAAAATCAAATTTTTTCAAACAGGACGAAAACCGTACTTTTCATAAAAAAAATCAAAATAGCCCCCAGAACCGCATAGAAACGCAAAAATGGTATCTGACCCCCTAACCCTGTTTTTTGCATGTATACTCATAAAAAAAGCAAATCAACACTATAATAAACAGGAATTATCGTCTTTTTATAGTGTTCATGTCCTTCTATACAGGTAGAGTTATAAGAAAATGACGAACAACGTTCATCCAAAAAACGCCTTGCTACCTAACTTTTGAAAAACGTTTTCAGGGTTGAGCTGCATGTAATAACCCTGCTACGCGCGTAGCTGCGTGAGGGCTATGGAGCATGCCGTTAGGCAGTGCGAAGCGCAGCGCAGCACCGAGCGTTAGCGCAGTGCGGAATAGCCCGACCCGAGCGCAGCGAGGGACACGCCCAAAAATAAATACAATCACAATAAAAGAAAACTGAACTTCTTTTGAATCCACCTCTCATTTTTTATTACTTTTGTGAAATAGAAAGCTGTTTTACCTTGTTGTAGCTATATGCTGATTGAATTGCCCGTTATACAGGATACCGAAAATAATCCGCATAATAAAAAACCTGATTGGCTAAAAGTGAAATTACCTCATGGAAAAGAGTACGCGCGTGTGCGTAATATCATAGATACGCATAAATTACATACCGTATGTGAGAGTGCAATGTGTCCTAACATGGGAGAGTGTTGGAGTTCAGGCACAGCTACGTTTATGATCTTAGGAAATATCTGCACACGTTCTTGTAATTTTTGTGCAGTCATTACAGGCAGACCCACAGAATTAGACACTGATGAACCTTACAGAGTCGCAGAAGCTGTATATCTTATGCGGTTGAAGCATTGTGTCATTACATCGGTCAATAGAGATGAGCTCAAAGATGGAGGCGCTTCTATCTGGGCAAAGACTATTCAAGAAGTGCGCAAACGCAACCCTAATACAACTATTGAGGTTCTCATTCCTGATTTTAAAGGTAAATTAGAACCTTTGTATATGGTACTTGATCAAAAACCCGATATTCTCAATCACAACACTGAAACCGTACCTCGTTTATACCGAAGGGTGCGTCCTCAGGCTAAATTTGAATGGTCTATGCGCGTAATACATGAGTCTAAAAAAGCAGGGTTACGCACTAAATCAGGGATTATGTTGGGATTAGGCGAAACGCATGAGGAAATTCTGCAAGTAATGGACAGCTTATTAGAAAATGGCTGCGACATCATGACTATGGGACAGTATCTACAACCTACTAAGCAACACCTACCTGTTGAAAGGTATATACCACCCGCAGAATTTGAGTATTTGAAGCAAATAGCATTAGAAAAAGGGTTTAAGTACGTAGAAAGCGGTCCTTTAGTTCGCTCGTCTTACCATGCAGAAAGACAAATTTTTTGATACACGCTAAGTTTATCTGTACTTAGTAGGTAGCGTTCAAAAGGTT
Organism: Bacteroidia bacterium; assembly: GCA_025057675.1. GTDB lineage: Bacteria > Bacteroidota > Bacteroidia > JANWVE01 > JANWVE01 > JANWVE01. Next base: position 13,171 of record JANWVE010000061.1, on the reverse strand, counting down.
AAATTTTAATTTTTTTTGGGCGTGTCCTCGCGGGCATGAGCGCAGCAAAACGCCCGCGAGGACACGCCCAAAAAACTACCAATCTGAATTACAAGAATAGATTTGACTTTCTCATTCAACCCGCAGAATTTTGATTATCTTTGTGCGTAAATTACAAAAAATCCCTGCTCCTTTTAGGGGTTAAACCTCTCGGTTTAATGGCTAATTTTATCAAAGTATGAAAAAAGAAAAGTATTACGTGATATGGGAAGGTTTACACACAGGAATTGTTGATTCTTGGGCGCAAGCCATGCCCTTAGTACAGGGCTACAGGAACGCAAAATATAAATCCTTTACTTCGTTAGAAGAGGCTCAAAAGGCATTTAAGTTAGGTTGGCATAATTTTTACTCTCAACAGAAGAGTTTGTCTTTACCTGAGAAGCTATTTGACACCGCAATATGTGTTGATGTGGCTTGCTCAGGCAACTCTGGCGTTATGGAGTACAGAGGTGTAGAACCTTATACCCGAGCTGAGCTGTTCAGAAAAAAGTTCTTTGTCGGCACAAACAATATCGGGGAGTTTTTAGCGATTGTGCATGGTTTAATTTTGATTCAAAAGCACAGTCTACCATTTGATACTATTTATTCAGACTCAAAGGTAGCCATACAATGGGTAGAAAAGAAAGCCGTTCATACAAAGCTTCCCCGCCGTGCAGATACAGAGTTACTGTGGCAGGCTGTGGAGTGTGCGGTTAATTGGTTACATCAAAACACGTATTTTACGGTTGTAAAAAAGTGGGAAACAGAAAAGTGGGGTGAGAATCCTGCGGATTTTGGTAGAAAAAAATGACTTTATTCAAAAATATAACAATAGCCGCATTTGAGTCATCAGAAGAGATTGTATTATTTATCGAGATTTTTGGGCGTGTCCCTCGCTGCGCTCGGGTCGGCGTGCTACGGGCTGCGCTTTGCTTCGGTGCTTCGCTGCGCTACGCACTGCTGACGCACCCTCCGCATGCCTCACGCAAGGACTTTTGCAGGTTGGCAGAGCTTGTTTATTGAGAGCTTTGCCTTGTAAGTATCTGAAAATGAACACTAAACAAGGTAAAAAATAGATTTTAACCTTGTAAATGCTTGAAAATCAATTCAAAATAAGGTAAAACTTGAATATTCAGGGTTAAAGGGTTATGAGAGATTTAGTTTGAGGGTTTAATCTTATAACTATCTGATAATCATAATTAAACAAGGTAAAGCAAAGATATGCATACAAATGAGGTAAAACATCTAAATACAGCTTGCGTGAGGGCTATGAAGCATGCCGTTAGGCAGTGCGAAGCGATAGCATAGCACCGAGCGTTAGCGCAGTGCGGAATAGCCCGACCCGAGCGCAGCGAAGGGACACGCCCAAAAGTATCTTAATTTATGAAATAATTTATTAAAACGAGAGCATTAGCCGTATGGAGGAAAGTAAAATTACATGGTTAGTAAATCAAATTTTTTGGAAATTATGTTTGTTAGATTGCACGGTATCTATTATATTTGTGTTCTCATTTGAGAATAGTGTAAGTGATGAAAACTAAAGTGTATATCATTCTTTGCTTCTTGTTTCTTGGGACTTTGAGTTACAAAGTAGGGCTAAGCCAAGCAACTACCACCCCCTGCTCAGGATTTGATTGCACAAGTAACGGTATTTCTGCATTGGAATATCCTGTGACGGGCACCCCGAAGATAAATTGGACAGGTACTTGCCCTACCTCGGGTCCTACTCCAGGATATAACTCTATCAATCAGACGGCAAAGATAGTTCCAGGTTCGCCACAAGTTTTTAAGATAACCGTAACTGACCCCTCCCGCTTAGGCGTATGGGTAGACTGGAATGACAACGGAAATTTTGAAGCATCCGAGAATATCTATCTTTCTACAACTCCACATTTATCTATCGGAGTGAACAACATAACCATCAATGTACCTACCGCGACAGCTATACCAGGGAACCACGCTTTGAGAGTAATGACAACAAACACAGGAGGCCCTAACCTGACTGCATCCTCTGCACTTACTTCTAACTGTGGCACATTAGTATCTACTTACTTTTTTGGTCATATTCAGGACTATAAGGCTGTGGTGGACGGAGTAGATATGAAATTAGACCAAATCTTGGGTTTGCCTTTAACGAACATTTTTAGTAGTCCAGGTTCATATCCTATTTCTATGAAGTTAGACAACGTCGGTGTTTATCCTATTGATACGTGCTACGTAACATGGCAATTAAGTGCGGGTAGCGTAAATAAACCTTTTAATCCTGGCGTTTATACTGCAATGATGTGCCCCACCTGCTCTGCAGGAGGTACAATGATAAATCCAGGAGCAAATTATATTTTTGCGCACCCTCAGCCTTTAGTGATTAACAATTTAGGGCGAGATACACTTTGTGCATGGGTTAAATCTGTACATAACGGCAATACCGTGGCTTATCAGGATAAATTTCCTTCTAACGATACATTATGCAATAAGCAGCTGGTATTTCCTAAGCGAGACATGAAAGCAGAGGCTCTGATAGAACCTGTACAGTGTCCTACCTCACTGTTTGCGAACGTACAGTATCCTGTCAGGATGACGGTAAAAAATTTGGGAGACTTAGCTCTAAATAGTTCTAACAACGACTCTATGCGTATTGGATATTATGTAAAGCTAGGTTCTACTTTAGTTGATTATGCTGATACAGTGATTAAGATTAACAGTATACCTTCGGGTAGCACGTTTACTTACAAATTTAATGCACCCAGTAGCGCACCTATTCCTTCTACATTAGTTTTACCAAGCAATGGTATATATGATATGTGGATATTTGTGAAGCTATTCGGGATAGAACATGATGGCACAAACGATACATTAGGACCTATTTGTTTGAGAGCAGACTTAAAAAATTGTAGAGCAGATTCAGTGATAGCGGAATCTGCGCCTTTTGTTGTAGGAGGAAACTATAAGCCTAGAATCTACATTAAAAACGTAGGTACAAAAGATGCTATCAATCCTGTGGTGGGCTACAGTGTCAATGGTGGCACCCCTGTCCTATCGGTATATCCAGGGGTGATTACACCAGGTTCAACGGTTAGTCACTTGTTTACAGTGCCATTTACTCCTACTGCTACTGGTGCCTACACACTAAGGGCATGGGTAAAAATGTATGATGACTTAGATCCTTTTAATGACACTGCGACAAAAGTAATTACGATAGGCGCCCCCGTGATAGACATACGTCCGCAAAGTATAGTTAGCCCCACATATATTAAAGCAGGAGAGTCTACAACTTTAAGTGTATGGATAGAAAACTTAGGAAGTAGTGTTATGACTGATTACACTATTGAAGTTAGAGAACAAGGTGCAACTACCCCTATCTCTGTGGATATAGTAAATGGCACATTAGTCTTTCCAGGAGGTAAAATTTTACATAATTTCACGGGAACGTTTACTCCTACCAAAGACACGATGGTGCTTTGCTTTAAGACAATGAATCCGAATAATCAAGTAGATGGTAACACTTCAAATGATGTGCTTTGCCGCACCTTCACACCTGAACCTATAATTTCACCAAGTAGTATTCAGGATAATATAACTCCCGATATTTCTAATGTTGAGATATTTCCTAACCCAAATCATGGCGAGTTTAGCTTACAATTAAACTCAGGTAAAGTTCAGGATATTATGGTAGAGATATTTAACCTACAAGGTCAGAGGATGTACAGTTCAGTCAATACCTACCTCCCCGGTGCCTATGTTGTACCCATCAATTTAACACATCTACCTCAAGGTATATACTACTGTAAAATAGCCTCTGGCAACCAGCTAGTAACGAAAAAAGTTGTGATTTATTAGAGTTATATATCATTTAGATAGACCCTCTTATGTAGCCGGTTGATAAGGTATTTGTTACAAGAATACAGATAAAATAAGGTCAATCTAAATTATGAGAAAGTACGTTATTATTTTGATGACCGTAGTAAGTGGCTGTCTTGCCAACCTATCCGCACAAACTGCAGTAATTATTGGGACAGGAACAACCAGCTCTACCATCTACGGTCCTATATACAGAATATCCTCTACAAGTACAGTAGATTACTCTCGCTACCAGTATTTATATCTTGCCTCTGAATTGGCTTCAATACCTACAGGGGCCATGATCACAGAAATTGCATGGAATAAGTCTAGTAGTTTCATCACAAATCCTCCTGCTACTTTTCAGATATACCTTAGAAATAGTACAGCCGCTACGTTAGTCTCAGGATCGACATGGGCAAGCATCACATCTGGATCTACCCTTGTATATTCTAACACTAACCAAATTATCAGCAGCTCTACAGGCTGGATACCATTTAGCATAACCCCTTTCGTTTATACAGGCCAGAACTTGGAAGTAGCTGTGGATTGGGATATCTCCGTTCCTACTGTCCCCTCCACAGGCCCTATAAACTGGAACAGTACATCCGTAGGCACTGGTCGTGTAATTGGTGCAACAGGAACTACCACTCCTCCCACTACTTTGACTTCATCTTACACTTTTAGACCCAATATCCGATTCACTTACATTCTACCTTCTTACCCTGACATGGCAGCCATTAATGTAACACCTATTACCCCTATTATCGGTTTAAATACTGTTCAAGTGACTTTGGCTAACTATGGCAACACAAATCTTAATGGAGTGCCTGTTTCTCTTTCATACTCCACTGACGGCGGAGTAACATGGACAGCTCCTGAGAGTTTCACTCCTACCACTCTATCTACAATTGGCAGTACTCAGACATACACCTTCACTACACCATGGAACATTACCACAGGGGGTACGTATACTTTGTGCGCACGGATAAATCCTCCAGGGGTATTAGGGGATGGTGTTCCAACTAACGATCAATTTTGCAGAAGTGTATGTACGGGTTACAGTGGTACTTATACTGTGGGTGGTATCTCGCCTCACTTTGCTACCTTAAATGATGCTATTGCCGCTCTGCTCTCTTGTGGAATAGTAGGACATGTTACGCTTAATATACGCCCGGGCACTTACACGCAACAAGTAAATATTCCCCCTATTTCTGGCCTGAGTGCTACTAATACTCTTGTAATACAATCTGAAACTGGGGACTCAACGAGTGTAACTCTTACCTTTTCATCTTCATCTTCCACAGATTACCACACGATTAGATTTAATGGTGGCTCTTTCATTACGCTGCGAAAACTGACCATTGAGGGCACAGGCACATATACTAGAACTATAGAGTTTAACTCTAATTCAAACAACATAACTATAACTAACTGCAGAATATACGCTCCAATAACTACAAGCTCCTTACAAAATCCCATATATGCTAATACCACCGCACCCAATAATAACATCACAATTCAAAATAATCTTATATCAGGTGGATACTACGGGGTATATGCAAGATTTGGTACAGCAACATCTATATCTTCTTTGGCAAACTATATTATTATTCGTAACAATATCATACGCGACTTTTACTATTATGGAATTTACGGATACTATCTCAATGGAATTGATATAAGCAAAAACTATATTAGCGGAGCTGGAAGTTCAACTACTTTTCAATATGGAATTTATCTAGGATATTGTGGAGCCTCCCTAGCAGGTTTAATTGAAAAAAACTACATCGTAAACCTAGGTGCATACGGGATTTATATGTTTAGCACTAGCGGCGCAAGCACATTCGCACCACTAAACGTTCGCAACAATATAGTAGCAGGTTTTAGAAGCAGTAGTACTGTATATGGTATCTACTCTTCGTCAGGAAACTTTATTAATTATTACTTCAATAGTGTAAGGTTGAATAATGGTAACAGTACATTAACTGCCGCACTATATATTACATCAGGTAGTAACATTAACGTGGTTAATAACATACTTTCATACAATGGAACCGGAGCAGGCTATTCCTTATATAAATCTACTTCGGCTAGTGTTACCAACTGCAATTTTAATTGTTATTATAGTGCAGGTCCTAGCTTAGCTTTCTGGAACAGTGCTGTAACTAACCTCACCGCACTTCAAACTGCTAGCGGTATGAATAATAATAGCATCCAGCATAACGCAAGCTTTATCAGCGACACAGTACTACGTACTCAGGACGCAGCCATATACAAGGCAGGAATAAGTATAACAGGGATCGTTGATGATTTTGACGAGAATCCAAGGTTCTCTCCACCTTCTATAGGCGCTGTTGAGATTAGTCCTTACGATCTCAAAGCCACATCAGCAGTAGCTAATCCCCTACCTATACTTGTGAATACAAGTAACACTATTTTATTTACTATTACAAACACCAGAGACATGCCTTTCACTAATCCAAACGTTTACTTTAAACGTAAAGGCATGAGTACTCCTATTGCTAGTGAAATAGCATCTACCACACTTATTTCTAGTAGCAGCTATACGCACACTTTTGCAACTCCTTACATACCTACATCAATAGGAAATGATACTCTGTTATTGTGGCTAAGTCACCCTGACGATAAACATAAATTAAATGACACAATAATTTACACGTTCAGAGTACATTATTTAGACCTTGCTTTAACTGAAATGATTGGTCCTGGTACAAATGTGTTAGAGGGTTCATCAAACACGGTCACTGTCAAAGTGAAAAACAACAGCACGTATAAAGTGGCAAACTTTCCTATATCCTACCGAGTGAACACATTGCCCCCGATCACTTCTTTACACTCTGATACCATAAATCCAGGACAAACTAATATATACTCTTTCACTACGTCATACACCCCTGCCACCATGGGTACAGACATAATTACAATTTATCTTGGTAATACTCGTGAACAAAATAGATTAAACGACACAATTAGAAACAATATCACAGTAGATAGAAAAGATGTTGCGATAACAACACTAGTTAATCCACCTACCACTCCTACTGTTCTACCTATATTTAGCCAACACGTTGTTAAAGTATATTTGCGTAACTTAGGTTCGTTACCTATGAGCCTATCTCAAGTAACTTATCAGGAGGTTGGCAAACCGCCAGTCACAGAAGTATATACGGGTACAGTTTTTCCTAATGATAGTGTTCTATTTTCTTTTGCTACCTTATATATGCCCACATCAGCAGGCACAAAAACTTTCAAACTTTGGGTGAAGACATCAGGGGATATGTTGGTATCTAACGATACACTGATTAGGACGATAGTAGTAGGCGCAGCCAACCCAATTGATGTGAAGCCTAGTAGTTTACATTCACCCAAATTTATTACCGCAGGGAATAACACAATTGCCGCTTATATTAAAAACTTAGGTTTAACTCAGTTAGATAGTGTAACCATTGCTTACAAAGTTGATAGTGGTCCTGCAGTCGTAGAGAGACTCACAGGCACTGTGAGCGTAGGTGATAGCATACTATATATATTTTCTACCCCAGCTAACATTACTTCAACCTCCGCGCAAATATGTGTCTTTACCTCTAATCCTAACGGTATAACAGATGCCCAAACATATAACGACACACTTTGTAAAATTGTTCAAATCAATACCCTTAACGAACATACAATACAAGAAGTACCAGAGTGGCAAATATACCCAAATCCTGTGTGCAATACTTTAAATATACAACTCATAAGCAATACAACCCAGAAAGTAACCATAGAATTATTAGACCTTTTAGGCAAAAAATTACACGTTGATAATTATACAGTAGGCCAGGGCGTATACGTCATTTCAAAAGATACCAACTTATTACCAAATGGTACGTATATATTGCAGTTGACTACTACCAACGAAACTAAACAAAAAAAGATCTTAATTTATAGATAATAAATTACAGTACGATATGAAAAAAATCAAAAGTTCTCTACTAATCTTGCTCTTGTTGATAGGAATGCAGTCGTACTACGCGCAATATTGCATACCTACCTATTCCAGTTTGTGCAGCTCGGGGGACTACATTAACAACTTCTCCTTCAACACAATAGTCAATAACTCCTCAGGCTGCAACGGCAATCCTAACAATTACATTTTTTATAGTGCTCTTTCCACTGTTGTAAACCCTGGTAACTCCTATTCCATCAGTATGCAGTCAGGACCTGCTTGGGGACAAGGCTTCGGGGTGTGGATAGATTACAATATCGATGGCGATTTCTCAGACCCAGGTGAATTTGTATACTCCTCCCCTGGTTCTGGCACAGGAGTGTTCTCAGGAATGGTTACCATTCCCTCTTGGGCTACCACTGGTTCTACTCGTTTGCGTGTACGCTGTGCCTACGCTACCGTTCCCACGGCTACTGATATTTGTACTAACTTTTTCTACGGAGAAACCGAAGATTACGTAGTAATTATTAACGCTCCTACACCTATGGTCTATAACAACGCGGAAACCATACAAATCACAGATATTGTTACAAGAGGCACAACTCATGCACCCGTGATTGGTATAAAAATCAATACTACAGGATCTTTAAGTCCCTTTAATCTTACTAAAATAAAGTTAAATACATTAGGCACAACTAGTGTCTCTGACATCGCTAATGCTAAGCTTTGGTACACAGGTAACACACCAACTTTCTCGGCTACCACACAGTTTGGTTCAACTATCGCCGCTCCTAGTGGAGTGATGTACTTCACAGGTAGCCAAGTACTAACAGGGGGACCTAATTATTTCTGGCTAACCTATGATGTACTACCTACAGCTACTATGGGTAACGTGATTGACGCAACATGTGACAGCTTATACATATCCGCTGCTCCATTTGGCGCAGTACCCAGCCCTACTGCACCCACAGGTAGCAGATTAATTGATTATTGCGTTTCTGGTTCTACTACCACAGGAGGATTCTGGGAAGCTTACATATCAGGAGTACAATTGGGTACTACCACCCTATCTTCTGGAACGCCGAATAATAAATACATATTCTATCCTACACCTGTAGCACCAATTGAAATTAATGTAAATACCCCTATTACCATCAATACGGCTTTTGTAAACTGGGGTATCAACTATAACGTGGGTGTGTGGATCGACTATAATAAAGATGGCAACTTTGCCCCAACTGAACAAGTTTTTACAGGGTCAGGAACATCAGGAACCCCAATTACAGGAAATATCCTGTTGCCAACGTCAGCTAGTACAGGCAATACTCGCATGCGAGTTGTATATGCTTACGCATACGGAACTATGCCCACACCCCTGCCCTGCGGCACCTATGACGAAGGAGAAACCGAAGACTATACCGTTAATATACAGCCCTACACAAACTTAAAAGCTATTTCTATACTTGCCCCTGCTTCTACAATTGCTTTTGTGGGCTATAACAATCCCGTTACAGTGCGATTCAGTAATATAGGTGATGTAGCAATAACCAACCCTACTCTATCCTTAAAGAGCTCAACTGCCCCCTTAGTTTCCGAAGTATATTCTGGTACTATTAACCCAGGACAAACAATTGACTATACTTTCACAGGTTATTATGTACCTACGGCGCTCGGTCCAGATCAGCTGCTCGTTTGGGTTAAAGGCGCAGGGGATAACACTCCCACAGATGATACAGTAAAGAAAAATCTCATCATAAAGCGGGCAGACCTCAAAGCAGAAGCACTGCTTAGTCCTGTACCCACAGTAGTCCTTGAAAATGACCTTGTAACTGTCAAATTTGTAGTTAGAAACCTCAGTAACGAAGCACTATCAGGTTTTACTCTAAGATACAAAGTGGGGTCTGCTCCCGCAGTAAGTGCAACTTATTCAGGAACCTTGGCCGCAAATGATAGCATTCATTTTACCTTCCCAACTCCTTATTTAGCTTCCACAGTCGGCATTTTACCCTTCAAAATATGGACAGACCTATCAGCAGACCAAGACAGAACTAATGATACTATTAGCACTACCCTTCGTGTAGATAGAATAGACATGAAGATGGCTATGATTATCAACCCCACAGCATCTATGGTGCCAGGTGCTAGTGTACCTGTTAAAGTCGCTATTGTCAACGTAGGAACTCGTGCTGTCAATAACCCTCAACTCTGCTATAAACTCAATACAAATGCCCCTGTAGTAGAAGTTGCTACACCGTTAGGTACCATCAATCCTGGTGATAGTATTATTTATACTTACACTACTACCTTAAACATAGGTACAGGTCCTTTCTCGCTTAAAACTTATATCAATACTCCGAATGATGTAAGAAAATTTAATGACACATTAGTACTCAATGGTAATGCTTCTACCTCGTCTATATTGATAGATGCCCGTGCAGAAAGCATAGTTATTCCCACATTTGTAACCGCAGGTACTCCTACTAACCTTACTATTAAAATCAGAAATCTTGGTTTAACTGCTATTAGCAACGTCCAAGTATCATTCAGAGAGAGTCCATCAGGTAGCCCTGTGGTAGAGAACTTTACAGGTACTATTGCCCCAGGTGGTAGTGCGAACTATACCTTCACAGCGTCTTACACTCCATCTTCTAACACGCCCACTATTTGTATCCGCACTATCAACCCCAATGGCAACCCTGATGCCAATCCTTCTAACGACTCTACTTGCGTACAATTCGCACCTAATAGTCTACAAGAAGGTCTATTCGGACAAGGAAATATCCAAATCTACCCCAACCCCGTTCTGGATAATCTAAATATCAGCCTTAATATCACTGAGTCTATGGATATAAACATGGCGTTGATAGACCTTAAAGGTAATACAGCATGGCAGCAAGTTTATCGTTATGGGGCAGGTACTTATACTGAGAACATACCTGTAAGTCATCTACCTGCTGGTATTTACCTACTCAAATTAACCAATGGAACTAATATATACACGCATCGTGTGATGATAAGCAAGGAATGACCTAAATTACTCACTATTCTTGTATCTGTGCTGTAATGAAGTCCCTCTCTATCTCGGAGAGGGATTTAATTTTTTATTTTTCTGGGCGTGTCCCTCGCTAACGCTCGGGTCGGGGCATTCCGCACTACGCTATCGCTTCGGTGCTTCGCTAACGCTTCGCACTGCCTAACGGCATGCTCCATGCCCCTCACGCAATTGACCTGTGCCATTATGTCTTTATCTTATTTAAGCTTGAAGTACAAGTACCTACCAGCTAAAACCTTGTATAAATTACAGAGAAATAGATTTTTCAGAGATCTCTGCGTGAGGCATGCGGAGGGTGGGCGTTAGCCCAGTGCGCAGCGAAGCCAAGCACCGAAGCGATAGCGTAGCCCGTAGCACGCCGACCTTGTGGGCATGAGCGCCAGCGAAACGCCCACAAGGACACGCCCAAAAAAATTAAAACCCAATTTTCAAAGATGACTCAAACCAAAAACAGACGGGCTATCAACTTTGGGACCTTCTCTAAAAAAGAATTTGTATCATTAGGCTTCTATCCTGTTGTAGAAATTGTTTGTACCATACATTATGAACCACACTAAATACTTATTTTTGCCACTCAATAGTAGAATTGAATTATACATTGTAAAATCGTCAAAATGAGGAATCTATTAGTTTTAGTATTTTTTGCAATGCTTTTCACTCTACCCCCTGTACTAATGGCTCAAATTGCTGCGCAAAAATATCCTGAATTAGACACAAAACAATACCCAGATTTTTGGGCAGATTACGAAACCTTACATAGCATCAACGAGCTTTACTACGGAGGATTGAATACTCAAGACCCTACAGTTCTACGCTCACAGGTAGAAAATCTACCTAAAAGCGACTCTATCGTTAAATTATGCGAACGAAAATACCAAAAATACATGCAAAGGTATCATCAGGTATATCACAAACCCTCTGCTATGGAAGATGTTTATACAGATGCTAAAAATGGCGTTCTATTATGTTACAATCAGATTCAAAACTCTCGCCTTGATATGGAAGCTATTAGTAGAGTGGCTTATCATAAAATGGACAGCTTACTCAATCAATATCTTCAACAAAAAACCTTGATAGATGAAACTAAAAACCCCCTTTTCTCACCTAAAAGTGAACTTACTCGGCAACTTAATCTCTATGTAGCTTACCAAGGAATGCTGTACTTAAAACAACCTACCCCTGAACGTTTAGCTGCTATTGAGAACGCAAAAAATAAAGTAAAAAATACGTATCACACAATACGCATGCATCTTTTACAAAATACAGAACTGCTGCCCGAACTATACACTGCAAGTGATAAAGAAAAAATTCGTGAGTTTATCCGCAAAAAGTGGATGGAAAAGTATCCTAAAGATGAGATTATTAGAATCATTTTACCCGAGAAAGAATGGCAAAAAGAAGATGGAAAATTTTTTGACAATCAGAAAAATGAAACTCGGTACTACGATAAATCTTTGTTGGGTTTAATTGTCGTCAAAAAAGAAAAAAATATTGCAGATATGTGGCAAGTAGACCTCAAAAGACATGAAAGTACCAAAGAGGAAATTATTCTAATTCAAATTAACAAAACGCCTGATACCTACATGGGAGAAATTCTAATTCAAAAATTACAGTGATAACATCTCACTTTTTGATTTTGTATTTTACATTACACAGCGTAGTACATTAGGTATAACCATTTGTTTATTTGGCGAGATATTTATAGATGTATATCCTTCGCTGTGATATATGCGAATAGCATCCACTTTACTGCTTATGATTTTTCTTACTTCATCGGGTGTAATAATGTAGTTAGCATAGTATTCTGCTCTTCCGTAATAGCGTCTGCCATTATCTTCTTTAATGCATCGTACGGTAATAACTTCTCCACTAATGAGCGCAATTTTGAGCTCATCGCCTTTGTGTATAGTGTATCGGGTAGGGAATCGCTCTTGGATAAGCAGACCAATACCAATAGATCCATCTACATTTTTACCTTTGACGTACAAATAAGGTTCAGGACCACGTGTATTGAGGGTTTGTTGTCTAGTGATACGTGTAGGCGTTTTTGAGAATTTATCCATTTCATTTTTTTCATAACGGCAGTTTTGGGCATAGATAAATCCTGCAAAAAGTAGAATAAATATCAAGATTAGCTTTTTCATAATAAGCAAAATTACACAAGGTATGCCAATTGATACACTTTTGAATTATTTTATTCAAGTATAGTTTTTCAGGTTTAATGAAATGTTTTATATTATTTTTTTGGGCGTGTCCTTGTGGGCGTTACGCTGCGCGTATGCCCACAAGGTCGGCGTGCTACGGGCTAACGG
>JANWVE010000060.1 GCA_025057675.1 Bacteroidia bacterium | reverse complement strand
AGGTAAAATTTTTTTGATTCTTTGGATCATCTCACCGTAGTAATGTACATCCCGCTTGGGATGCACACCTCCCACAATATGTACTTCTGTAATGCCCTTACCTTGATATTTACGAGCAATATTTTCTATCTCTTCAAGCGAATATTCCCATGCCCCCTCTTGACCAGGTTTGCGCGCAAAAGCACAAAAAGCACATGTGAAAATGCAAATGTTCGTGGGTTCTATGTGAAAATTGCGGTTAAAATATACTTTTTTTCCGTGTTTTTGCGTGCGTACATAATGAGCTAAGCTCCCTAACAAACTCAAATGGTTACTCTCGTACAACGTCAAGCCTTCCTCCTCCGTGATACGCTCATTTGCAAATACCTTTTCCGCAATCGTTTTCAGCTTGGGATCCTTGATAGATAAAAGAACTATATTCATATCTACAAAAGTAAAGACAATTTTACAACTTTCAAAAGGTTTTGAAAGTTGCAAAAGCTGTAAAACTAAAATTATCCTCAAATTTTTATTCGAAACATTTCTGATTATCTTGTTCAAATTACAAATTCTCTCTTGATTTTGGCAAATTAAAGTTAGCCAATCATTTCGTATTTGCGACGTTTAACTTGGTTTATCAGGACAACAGAGTTCTGTATTAAGTTGAAGCTTATAGAGCAGACATACAAAAATTAAATCTATTGAATGGTCAGGTGTTTCTTTGAGCAATAGTATGCAATTTCCAACGTATATTTTCTTGATCTCAAACTTGCCTATAGGATTCATTAAATACTTGGTGATATACCACTTTGATTAGATTTTGCTTAAAAAACAATCTTTTCAAGTAGGTGCTTTTACTCCATGCATGTTCATAAGTGTTTCGCTGTCTTCACCCATAAGGACAAGCCCAGAAAGTCATCAGAAAACAATATGGCTGTTGAACTTTTACAAAAATTACAACAGAGTCAAGATAATAAGCACTTTCTAGCTATATCTAAACCCATTAAGGCCGCTCGTTGGATATTACGTAATCTATCTTTCTCAAATACAAAACGTTTAGCAAAACTTTTTTCTTTGTCCGCATAACCTATCCAAACCGTACCTATTGGGTTTTCTACCGTACCGCCTTCGGGTCCTGCTATACCTGTGGTACTAATCGCAATGTCTGTTTTAAGCAAATTTCTTACTCCCTCTGCCATTTGAATTGCCACTTTTTCGCTTACTACTCCTGTTGTTGCTACATCTTGTGTACTGATGTTCAAGTGTTCTATTTTAACCTCCGTATTATATGATACCACACTACCCTTAAAATATACAGAGCTACCTGGTACAGAAGTAATTAAATGAGCAATATATCCTCCTGTACAACTCTCCGCAGTAGATAAAGTAAGGTTTTTATCTCGTAGTAAGTCCCCCAGAACGCCTTGCAACGTGATATTATCCCCTATACCTACTACGGCATCTCCAAAAATTGAACATACTTCTTCTTGTATCTCTACACATTGTTTTTTAAGGTTGTCTTGCTGGTCGCCAATGGCTGTAAAACGTAACTGTACTATCCCAATTTGCGGCAGATAAGCTAATTGAATATGTTTAGGTAATTCTTTCTCTACTTTTTCTAATTTTTCTGCGATGTAGCTTTCGCCCAAAGACGCTATCCAAATTCTGTGATGATAAATAGACTGTTGTGTAAAACGCTTTTTAAGTTCGGGCAGTACAAAAGAGTGCATCATTTCTTTCATTTCGTACGGAACACCAGGCATACATACATAAATAACGCCTTTTTCTTCAAACCACATTCCTGGTGCTATGCCTACGGAGTTAAAAATACAAGTGCTGTTAGTAGGTAAGTCTGCTTGAGATTCCATTGTCGGGGTGATAGTTCGGTTTCTTCGTAGATATATTTCTTTGATATGGGCTAATACGTTTTCATTTCGAATTAGACCTACGTTAAAGTATTCGCAGAAGGCTTTTTTAGTAACGTCATCATTAGTAGCGCCTAGTCCTCCTGTGGTCAGAATGATGTCAGCGCGTTGTGCAATTTCCTGTAAAGTATTTTTGATTATTTCTTTATCATCGGTGATGGTAGTGTGTCTGTATGTTTTTAGACCAATTTCATTTAGTTTTTCGCTTATCCATGCGGCATTTGTGTTAATGGTCTGCCCGATGAGCAGTTCTTCTCCTATGGTGAGAATTTCTATTTTGATATTTTTCATTGAGGTAAAAATAAAAAAACTGCATGAAAGTAACGTGTTAAATTGTGTTGATTGTAATAAATGATTTTACTTTTTTGGGCGTGTCCCTCGCTTTCGCTCGGGTCGGTGCATTCCGCACTACGCTTCGCTTCGGTGCTACACTTCGTTTCGCACAGGGCTAACGCCCTTGCTCCATGCCCCTCACGCATTTAACCCTGTATTTTGAGGTTTTTATCTCATTTTATGCATAGTTTTGTTTTATCTTGTTTTTGCGTTATTTTGAGTTACCTACAAGGTTAAACAGAGTATAGATGGTTTAAGATACTTGCAGAATGTTCTGCGTGAGGCATGCGGAGGGTGCGTCAGCAGTGCGTAGCGTTAGCGAAGCACCGCAGCGATAGCGTAGCCCGTAGCACGCCGACCTTACCCACACGAGTGTAGCGAGACGTGGGTAAGGACACGCCCAAAAAATTTCTCTCCTTTCTCCTCCATTATAAGAATGGAATTAAGAAAAAGTAAAATAAAACACAATACGGTATTTATCATGAACTTTTATGACAAATTTTTGTTTGCACAAACACGTATGCGTTCTTTACTCCTTACTCTAACTTTACTCAGTACCCTAACATTTGCACAAAAGAGGGGCGTTTTAATCGGTACAGTTAAAGATAGAAATACTCAAGAATTTTTACCTGGTGTAAGCATATCCGCAGATAGCACCACGGGTACATTGACAGATGAAAACGGCAGCTATCGGTTAGAATTGCCCGTGGGCAGCTACAATATTACGGCAAAGTTAATTGGCTATAAAACGCAAACTAAAGCAGACGTGGTCATTACATCAGGAAATACTTTATCGCTTAACTTTGAACTGGAAGACATAGGACAAACTACTAATGAGGTAGTGGTAGAAAGCAACTTTTTTCAACAACCCATTGAAAGCCCAAACTCCCTACGCACGTTGAGCTATCAAGAAATACGAAATAACCCTGGCGGAAATTTTGATGTTTCAAAGGTCGTACAGTCTTTACCTGGCGTGGGCGGGTCTATCGGTTTTAGAAACGACATCATCGTGCGCGGGGGCGCTCCTAACGAAAATGTTTTTTACTTAGATGGAATTGAAATACCTAACATCAATCACTTTGCTACACAGGGCAGTGGAGGAGGTCCTGTGGGTATATTGAACGTCAGTTTTATTGAAGACGTATCTATGAGTACCAGCGCTTTCTCAGCAAGGTACGATAATGCACTCTCCTCTGTGCTTCAATTCAAGCAAAAAAATGGAAGTAACGAACGCACACAAGGAAATTTAAGGTTAAGCGCTACTGAATTCGCAGGCACAGTTGAAGGCTATCTTGGAAGAAGTAGAAAAACAACATATTTGTTTTCTATTCGCAGGTCGTATTTACAGTTTTTATTCAGGATTATAGAACTTCCCTTTTTACCTGATTATTGGGATAATCAATTCAAAATCCACAGACAAATAAATAAAAATAATGAAGTTTATGTCATTGGCATAGGTGCATTAGATGATTTTAGATTAAACATCCCCAAAAGTGCCAGTTTAGAACAACAACGCATTCTTAACGGGATACCCATATTCAAACAATATTCCTACACACGAGGCATAGCTTGGAAAAGGTTAGTCAGAAACGGATACATGCAGTTAGCTATAAGCCGTAACGTACTGCAAAATTTTGCAGAAAAATATGACGACAATGATAATAGTAACCCTGCTAAAAAACGCTTCAAATTCACTTCTCGTGAAGCAGAGAACAAAATTCGTTGGGAAATGAACAAGTACGTTCAAAAATGGAAATTCTCTTACGGCGCTATGACGCAGTACGTTACTTACAAAATGGATACGTATAACCGCATACGCCAAGAACTCCGCGATGATAATAACAATCTTATCCAACCTGCTATTGTTATCAACTATCAAACTGATGTAAGTTTCTTTAAATTCGGTGCCTTTGGACAGATTTCCCGCAGTTTTATGGGAGAACGCCTGCGCACTTCTTTGGGGCTGCGTACAGATATCAATACTTTTACTGAAACAGGTATGAACCCTTTGCAAACCTTATCTCCTCGCTTTGCCATAGCCTACTCTTTCACGGATAAGTGGGCTATCAATGCATCCGCGGGAAGGTACTACAAAACACCGTTCTACACAGTATTAGGATTTAAAGATAACAACGGCAACTACGTAAACAAAAACGTGCGTTACATTCAATCAGACCATTTAGTGGCAGGAGTAGAATATATTCCCGCAAAAGCAACTCGCATTACTGTGGAAGGCTTTTACAAGTGGTATGATAATTATCCTGTTTCTAACCGAGATAGTATTTCATTAGCAAACTTAGGCGGAGATTTTGGCATATTAGGTAACGAAGATATTACTGACGTTGGCAGAGGTAGGAGCTATGGTGTAGAGTTTTTGTTTCAACAAAAATTTACAAAGAATTTTTATGGCATATTAGCTTATACCTTGTTTTGGAGTGAATTTACAGGTTTTGACCGTAGCAAATACATTCCTTCTGCGTGGGATAACAGGCACTTACTTGCTTTTACAGGAGGGTATAAGTTCAAACGAAATTGGGAACTCGGTGTAAAGTATCGCTTGTTAGGAGGTACCCCTTATACGCCTTACGATACCTTAGCATCAAGGTTAAACTATGCCACTACAGGGCAAGGAGTATTAGATTATCGTAACTTTAATACACTTCGCTTACAGCCTTTTCAGTCTTTGGATGTGCGTTTAGATAAAAAATGGAATTTTAACAAATGGACGTTGGATATTTTTATTGATATTGTCAATTTATTAGACAGCCCTAACTGGGGACCTGCTAATTATACTTTCAAGATAGATAATCAAGGTCCAGACATTTATGACACTACGGACGGTAATGCTCTTAACTTGGATGGTTCTAATGCCAAGCCCACCTATGTAGAAAGCCGAAGCAGTTCTCGTTTACCGAGTGTTGGATTCATAATTGAGTTTTAACTGTATTTTTGTCCCATGTTTGAAAATTTTTCCTTTAAAGAGCTACTAAGTGTAACCTTAACTTTATTTGCGATTATAGACATAGTCGGCAGCATTCCTGTTATTATTGCTACACGTCAGCAGGTGGGCGAGATAAAGGCACTTAAAACCAGCTTAGTAGCGGGTAGTATAATGATTATTTTTCTCTTCACTGGAGAGCAGTTCTTATCTTTAATGGGGATAGATTTACCCAGTTTTGCCACTGCGGGTTCTATTGTTATATTTTTTATTGCTTTGGAGATGGTATTAGGAGTGCGTTTATTTAGGGGAGATGCGTCTTCAAGTAGCAGCGCAAGTATTGTTCCTATTGCTTTTCCTTTAATTGCAGGTGCAGGAACGATGACCACATTACTCTCTCTCAAATCTCAATTTAATGATGTAATCATAGTGATAGCCGTAGCTATTAATATGATCATTGTTTATCTTGTATTACGCAGTTGTGTATGGATAGAGAGAATGTTAGGTCCTAGTGGGGTAATGGTAGTGCGTAAAACTTTTGGGGTGGTTTTATTAGCTATTGCGATTAAGCTATTCAGGAGCAACATGCTCAAATTTTAAGAGGGTGTTTGTATAGTGGGCTAAGGAACGGTTTTCTTGGGCGTGTCCCTCGCTACGCGAGGGTCGGGGCATTCCGCACTACGCTACCGCTTCGGTGCTACACTTCGTTTCGCACAGGGCTAACGCCCTTGCTCCATGCCCCTCACGCAGATAATAAAGTGCTTATTGTATGCTTAATCAAGTATTTGGATTATTTTCCTAAAAGCAACCGAAAAAATTTTTAAAAATTTTTACATGAACATCGTTTGTCATTTTTTCTGATTTTATTTACCCAAGCACATGCAAACTTGCTATGAAAAAGCGATATTTTCTATTTCTTGTAGTATTATCTTCCTTTTTTATGTAGATATTTACAAATACAGGACTCAAAGAATAAACTGCGATTTTTGTACTTCTAACGCATATTTTACTTTTTATTATGAAAAGTACGGTTTTCATCCTGTTTGAAAAATTTTTATTTTAATTATGCAACTTTGCATTTTAATTATTGATTTTTTGATTTCAATTTTGGGCTTTTTTGGGGGCTAACTAATTGAAAAACAGCATTTAACAACAGTATCTGTTGTAAATGCTGTACAAAAATACCAAGATTCCTCGGTATTTACAACTTTGCATATTTTATGTCTCAAATATTCGAGTTGTAAATGCTGTACAAAAATACCAAGATTCCTCGGTATTTACAACTAATATGCAGAAACATCTGCAATGGACATGTGTTGTAAATGCTGTACAAAAATACCAAGATTCCTCGGTATTTACAACTGGAAAGGAAAAATGTCCTCGAGGCTAGAGGTTGTAAATGCTGTACAAAAATACCAAGATTCCTCGGTATTTACAACACGAAACCGCATCTATGCCCTTCGTTTCAGTTGTAAATGCTGTACAAAAATACCAAGATTCCTCGGTATTTACAACTGTAGATCTAAATTACGTCTACGGCGTTGTGTTGTAAATGCTGTACAAAAATACCAAGATTCCTCGGTATTTACAACAAATCACAGCACAACCATTTGTCAAATATTGTTGTAAATGCTGTACAAAAATACCAAGATTCCTCGGTATTTACAACGAAATGTACGACATAATTACCTCTTTTGGGTTGTAAATGCTGTACAAAAATACCAAGATTCCTCGGTATTTACAACGGATTTTTTTACGACTTTCTCCCCAAAGAGTTGTAAATGCTGTACAAAAATACCAAGACTAATTGCTATATATAATAGCAGCGCAATATCTAACCTTGAATTACCCTATTTTACCTTGTTTAATGTTCATTTTCAATAACTTACAAGGTCAAAGTAGATTTTTATCTTATTTAGCATTCATTTTCAGGTACTTACAAGGTTAAATTTTGAATAAGCAGGATTAGCACACTTGCTACTTGCGTGAGGCATGCGAAGGGCGTGCGTAAGCACGGTGCGAAGCCCTCGCTCACACTTTCACTCTTGCCCAGGGGCGCAGCACCGTTAGCCCGTAGCACGCCGACCTTGTGGGCATACGCGCAGCGAAACGCCCACAAGGACACGCCCAAAAAAACTATCACAATTTATCAGGCATCTTCACCCATAGAAAAATACACAAACCTATCAACACAAACATCAAAAACGAAGCTATTTTGCTTACAAGTTCCCCCATTTGATAGTTTTTGGGTTCAAATACAAATTCAATACTGTGCTTACCCGAGGGTACTATCAACCCTCTCAATACATAATTTGTTTGAATAATTGGTACTTCCTTGCCATCTATCTTAGCGACCCAACCCTTAGGATAATATATCTCCGAAAAAGTAACAAAACGGTCTTTCTCTACGTTGGCTTCATATAATAATTTGTTCGGACTATATGAACTCTGCAGTTTGACATACTCAGTACTTTTTATGCTATCCGCCGCAACAGATTTGAGAAAGGGCTGCATTTTCTTTTCCACAATAGCTATTTTACGGCTATCTACCGTACCTATTTTTTTCAAAGCTTCATCAGGAGTATTGACTACTTCTACTTTGGGCGTAATCCAGGCATGTCCGTATGCTTGTGTGTTACGTAAAATAAACTCTCCCTCCGAAGATTTGTGAATAATTTCTGTGCCTGGGTTAATTTTTTGCATGCTTGTATCTACATTCGTGGGAATAATAGCCTGTTGATTAAGAATAATGTATTTAGTGTTAAGCATGTTAAGCACGTTAGGGTTCATCTTATCTAACTGATTTTCAATCAATTCTTGATAACGTTTCAACTTCGCTCCGTGATATCCCCCTATGGACTTGTGAAAATAAGGCGTGTGGGCATCCTGAGTTAAACCCCCGCGAGCAACTGCATAAACTCTGTAATATGATTTATCGTTAGTTTTTAGAAAATTATCGGCTGAGTAGGGTTGTACTTCCATAGACACAGGTTCTACAAAAGCCTCCGTTCCTAAATACCTGCGATTAACAGGTATCATGTCCAGTGTAATCAATACGCACAGTGCAATAGATAATACATTAAGTTGAATTTTTTTGGTCATATAAGCCCATAACAATCCCGCCCCTAGTGCGATAAACAAAAAGCTGCGTAAAGAGTCCATTCGTAGCATATTAGCGCGTTCAGCACGTAACAAATCCACAAATTCTTTTTGTTGAATGCGTTTATCTACATCCGCAGTAAAAGACATCACACTCGGACCTAATAAACCTATTACTAAGCAAAGTCCTGCAGTAATGCCTAATGCATAGTAAAATTGTTGAGTTATTTTCTTTTTATCTAAATTGTCCCGATGTTGCACGTAGTAAGCTAATCCCATAAAAGCCAAAAAGGGCATGGTAAATTCAGCAATAACCAATATCATTTCTACAGTTCTGAATTTGTTGTATCCTGGAAAGTAGTTGAAAAAGAGCATGTTAAATGCTTCAAAGTTTCTACCCCATGCCAAAAAGATAGATAACAAAGTAGCCGTGAACAACCACCATTTATACCGATGAGGTAAAATGAACATTCCCCAAACAAACAAAAAGCAAATAATAGCCCCTACATACACAGGACCTGAGGTGAAAGGCTTATCTCCCCAGTAGGTCGGAAAGCTAATACCTTCCTGGTTTTCTGCAATTTCTTTTAGTTCTTTGGTAGTTACTTTGGTTTCATTAGATGAGCCGCCCATAAAACGCGGTATCATCAAGGTAAAAGTTTCAGATATGCCATAACTCCAACTAAATGCATAATCGGGATCTAAGCCTGATGACTTTTTCGTGTTATCTACTTGAGTAAGTTCAGATTTACCTCTGGTAGAGTATTTTGCATATTCGGAAGTAGTCAAAATTAGGGTTGTGTTCATTAGAACACCAATTAAAGCCCCCGCAGCGGCATATACTGAATGAGTGATAAAAGGCTTTATTTCTTTACGATTGATAGCAAAAACGAGTTCATTGATGCCAAAGATAAGAATAGCAAGTAACAAGTAATACGTAATTTGCAAGTGATTAGCGTATATCTCCATGCCTAAGCCAAAAGCTAACACCGTTGCCCCTAAAATGCGTTTATTTCTATGAAAAATCAGCATTAGACCTGCTATCACCCAGGCTATGTACGATATTGCCCACAATTT
This sequence comes from Bacteroidia bacterium, assembly GCA_025057675.1. GTDB lineage: Bacteria > Bacteroidota > Bacteroidia > JANWVE01 > JANWVE01 > JANWVE01. The sequence continues at coordinate 5,546 of JANWVE010000060.1, read as the reverse complement.
ACTATTGTGCCCTGCTTCAATGATAATAAAGAAATAAGAGGAGAATCCATATCCTAACGCCCCAGCTAATGCCAAATAAGGGTTAATTTTCAGAACATTGAGCAGTACATAAAAGCCTAACATTGTCATAAAAAGCACGGCTACTTGTCTTTGTATGAGTATCCATAAAAATTCGTCTAAATATCTTGCCAAGTTACCATATATTTTCAAGCTAACTTGATAAGCGGGCATACCGCTGAACATGTTGCCAATCCAGTAAGCCTCTTCGCCTGTACTATTGCGATAATCCACTGCTTCTTTGGACATGCCTAAAAAATTCCTTACATCCCCCTGCTGAATAATTTTATCACCTACAACCACCTCTTTGAAATACACAACCAAAATTAAGAGCATTACCAGCACTGCAATTACATGAGGAAGAACATTTTTTGTCAATTTTTCTTGCTTCATTTGTCAAAGGTACAAATCATTTTTTAATTCACAACAATATGAAACGCGCTTGCATGAGGGTGAATGATATCAAGTTTAATAAATGATTGAGTAAATTAAGTTATTTTTTTGGGCGTGCCCTTGCCCACGTTACGCTGCGCGTAGGTGTGCAAGGTCGGCGTGCTGCGGGCTGACGGTGCTGCGCCCCACCCGCCCACCCCCTGGGCAAGAGTGAAAGAGTGGGCGAGGGGCTTCGCACCGTGCTACCGCACGCCCTTCGCATGCCTCACGCAGCAGCCTTTGGATGTTTTACCTTGTTCTTAAACATATCTTTGCTTTACCTTATTAGGTATTGATTTTCAATAATTTACAAGATAAAGATTTTTTACTTTGTTTGAAATGTTCTTACTTTACTTTGTTTTATATTCATTTTCAAATACTTACAAGGTTTAATCTTGAATACATGGATTTCTCATAGCACTTTAACCTTGAATACTCAAATTTTTACTTATTTTTATTTTCAATAATTTACAAGATTAAAACTTGTTTTTACTTTATTTAATGTTCATTTTCAGGTACTTACAAGTTTATATTTTGTATAAGTAGGATTAGTTTGCTTGCTGCTTGCGTGAGGCATGCGGAGGGTGCGTGAGCAGTGCGGAGCGCAAGCGAAGCACCGAAGCGATAGCGCAGCCCGCAGCACGCCGACCCGAAGCGCAGCGAAGGGACACGCCCAAAAAATAAAAACCTAAAATAAAATCAATCAAAAGGTATATGCTTAGTTCTGAATAATTTCAAATTCTGTTCTACGATTTTTGCGCCTACCTTCCTCGGTTTTATTATCTCCGATAGGTTGAGAACGCCCAAAACCTTTGGCAATAATTCGCTCGGGTTTAATACTGTACTGCTTGATAAGATAGTCTCGTACCGCATTAGCTCTTTTTTCCGAAAGTTGTTGTAGATATTCATCCGTCGTACCTTCTGCACCGCCGTCGGTATGTCCATTTACTTGGATACGAAGATTAGGATTCTCTCGCAGAAACTTAGCAATTAAAGATAACTCTGCCTTTGATTTTACGTCAATCTCTGCGGTATTAGGTTTGAAAAATATATTATTGAGGATAATTTTTGCCCCCGTTTTAATTTTTTGTAATAAAATATCTAACTGAATACTTTCTGATGTACCCTCTTTATTTATGGTAAAGTTTTCGGAATGAAATAGATAACCATTTTTTCTAACCGATATACCGTAGTTTCTACCCGCAGGTAAAACAATAACATATTTGCCTGTAATAGAATTAGACTTGAACTGCGCTACAATTTGATTTTTTTCATTGTCTTCTAATACAATGTCTGCTTCCAAAGGTTCAGCAGTTTCTTTATCTCTGATATACCCTGACAAAGTAATTACTTTATCACCTTGCGCTTTTTCAAAAAGGATACGGTACATGTCCCGTTTGCCTACGGCATTAGGGTCTTCTCGCGTGGAGCTGAAATAAGCTACCGTTCCAGCTGGGTTGATGACAAAAAAAGTATCATCCCCCCCTGAATTGATAGGATAGCCTAAATTAACAGGTTCTGACCAAGTTCCATCATCTTGTAAAGTGGATTTGAATATATCTAGTCCACCAATAGTATTGCGTTGAGAACTAAAATAAAGTGTTCTGCCGTCTGCATGCAAAAAAGGAGAAGCTTCATCTAAATTAGAATTGATAACATTACCAAGATTTTTTGCAGGTTCCCACTCTCCATTCGGTTTTCGTTTAGACCAGTAAAGGTCCCTGCCGCCATAACCTCCAGGGCGCTCGCTTGCAAAGATAATAGTATTCCCATCAGAGGAGATACAAGCCTGTGCATCCCAATAATTAGAATTTATAGTAAAAGGTAATGGGCGAGGTTTAGTCCATACATTTCCCATTAAGTAAGATACAAAAATATCCCCACCATTATGAGCAGAGTTGTATAAATACATAGCCTGCCCATCAGCGGATAGAGCTAGGACAAAATCATGCCCAATAGTATTGAGAGGAGGACCTACATTGCGAGGAGGAGTCCATTGACCATCAATTTTTTCAGAAAACCAAATATCTTCATAAAACTCACCATTAGGGGTTTTTCTGTCGCTGGTGCCATTTTTGCGCTGTGAAGTAAAATACAGGATGCTTTCATCTGCAGTGAATACAGGATGAGTATCGTTCTCTTCGGAATTCAGGGTTTTACCTAAGTTTTCTATTTTTACATTGATGGGATTTTCTTTCATCTTTAAACCATATTTAGCTTGTGCTAATGCTTCTTGAGCAGCTTGAACGACCTGCGGGTCTGGATTGGGTACTCGGGCCCCGTAGCTACTTAAAAAAGTTTCTAATGTAGTAATAGCCTCTCTAAATTGATTTCGAGTAATTTTGAGCGTGCCTGCGTAATATAAAGATAAGGGCTTATAGTCAGGGTCAAGCCTATAACATTGTTCAAAATAATAGATTGCCTTGGATATATCTATGTCATAATAGCTTGCTCCTAATAACCATACTATTTCTTTTGTTTGTTCTGCATCGGGGTTGAGTTTTGCCGCTTCTTCTAGGTAAGGGATAGCTTCTGCATATTTTTTTTGGTAGTATAACGTCTTTCCTTGTTCAAAACTACTTTGTGCTACTGTACAATGGCATGTAATAAATGTAATAATATGCAGCAAAACCTTTACCCAGTAAATCTTGGTGCATAAATATCTTCTGCTCCTTTTCACAGATGCAAAAGTAAAAAAAATAAGCACTTTAACTTTGTAAAGTGCCTATCGGAGGTGGTTTAAACTAATGAAATTACTTGGTTTCTTCTTTGCGTGCTTGCTTTTTGCTTGAGCAGCACTCTTTTTTGTTAGATGCGTTGGCATTGTCACCGCTGCAACATTTTTTGTTACTTTTTTTATCTGCGCAGGTAGTTTTTACGTCAGTAGTTTTTGCGTCAGGTTTGTTAATATTATCGGCTGCGTTTACTTCAGTTTTAGCTTTATCAGAGCAGCCTCCCGCAGATTTCTTACCACCACAGCATTGCGCGTTAGCTACATTAGTGAATGCAAGGGCGAATAGTGCGAAAGCACATCCTAGAATTAACTTTTTCATATACATCGGAAATTAAAACCTAAGCAAAGATACAAAAAGTTTTCTAATAGATGTTCAATCACAGTATAAAAAAATAAATTTCGTGATAAAATTCATTCAAATTGTATATTTAGAGCATCTATAAAATACTTAAAGTCAGGATTTAGAGCAATCATAGATTGTAATTTTTGCTGATTAAGAGTAGGAACTTGTGCTACCTCTACTTTCAAAGGTTCAAATTGTATGGTTATTGTTTCTGAATGAAGTGCTTTTTTAAAATATGCTTGAAATAGTTTATGTTTTTCATCATCATCAATGAGCCATTTTTTAAGGGTATGAATGTAAAACAAGGTTAAAACGTTATTTTCATATTCAACATAAGAGTTATCTAATGCTGTATTAAGATTTTCGCTGTTGTACTTTTGTCGCATAAAGTCCTTAAAATGTGTCCAAATTTGATTAATTTCTAAGTTAGGTGGGATATCTGGCAAGGTGATGTTTTGTGCAGTATTTTGAGTGGCAGTTGCAGATATACTTTTTTCTTTAATATCTTTTTTCTCTGGATTTTGTAAATCTTTTCTAATGGCAGCTATATCCACTTTTGTGTTTGTTTTGGTAATCGTTGTTTTTTGATTGACATTAGTGTTTGGATGTGGGTTTTTTTTTTCTGTGTTCATGTAAATTTTAAGGTCGTCAATATTTTGTAAAAGTTTTGCGGTTTCTATGGCATTTTTAAGGTAGCAGAGTTTAATAAGAGTTAGTTCTACAAGTATGCGAGGATTAGCTGAATTTTTATACTGTGCTTCTGCGTTAGCACAGACGTTGATTGCATTGAGTAAGTACTCTGTATCTATATTTTGGGCGGTAGTAATGTATTTTTTTTTAGCTTGTTCGCTCAATTCAAGGACTTTAAGTGACTCTTCGGATTGTGCAAGAAGCAAGTCTCGCCAGTGTGCAATTAAACCATTGAGAAAATGATGTGCATCAAATCCATTTTGTAGGATATCGTTAAAAAGTAATAGAGTTTGGGTATGATTTTGAGATAGAATAGCATCTGTTATTTGAAAAAAAACCGTGTAGTCTAAAACATGCAAATTTTGAATAACTGCTGAATAGGTTAAGTTACGTTCAGTGAAGTTAGAGAGTTGGTCGAATATACTGAGTGCGTCGCGCATGCCTCCATCTGCTTTTTGGGCTATTACATGTAGTGCTTCGGGTTCGTACTGAATGTTTTCTTTTTCTGCGATGCGGGCAAGTTGCTCTGTGATATCTTTGATTTCAATTCTTTTGAAGTCAAATTTTTGACAACGAGATAAAATAGTAGGTAAAATTTTATGTTTTTCTGTGGTAGCTAAAATAAAAATAGCATGGCTAGGGGGTTCTTCTAAGGTTTTTAAGAAGGCATTAAAAGCAGCTGTGGAGAGCATGTGTACTTCATCAACAATAAAAATTCGGTATTTACCATCCTGGGGCGGGATACGGGTCTGCTCTATCAAATTGCGTATATCTTCTACGCTATTGTTTGATGCTGCATCTAACTCAAAAATATTCAGATTTGTACCTTGGTTAAAACTGACACAGCTGCTGCACATATTACAGGCTTCTATTTGTGGTGTAAGTTGATGACAGTTGATGGTTTTAGCTAATATTCTGGCACAAGTAGTTTTACCTACGCCTCTCGGTCCGCAAAACAAGAAAGAATGGGCTAAAGTATTGTTTTTGATAGCATTACGCAGGGTTTTAGTGATATGACTTTGACCCACTACACTATCAAAGGTGCTGGGGCGATATTTTCTTGCTGATACTACATACCTTTCCATACCATTACAAAAGTACATATAAAACATTTGAAACGATTAAATAATTATTTGAGTATGTTTTGGCTATTTGGGTGTCTATTTTTTGTGCATAGTTAGTAAAGTGGATAGTCTATTGTTAAGTTTTAATTGATTTTTTGGGCGTGTCCTTGCCCACGTCTCGCTGCGCTCGTGTGGGCAAGGTCGGCGTGCTACGGGCTAACGGTGC
>JANWVE010000005.1:37525-38943 GCA_025057675.1 Bacteroidia bacterium | reverse complement strand
CCCGAAGCGCAGCGAAGGGACACGCCCAAAAAACTATAAAAATCTTCAATTTATCTTACTTTCTCTTCAAAAAAACAAAACATACTCTATACAATTCTCTGTATAACACTGTGCTTCGTCAGATGTGTGGTGGTGTCCTTCAACCACAAAATTCCAGGCTGCTTATTTACTTCAATACTTCCAAACTTATCCTCTATGTATAGTGCTTCTGCCCCATTCAAGGTCGCCCAACTAATCAATTGATTGAGATCTATGCTTGGAAAGTGATCTTGTAAGGTTCGCATTTCTGATAAAATGCTTAACTCATCATTACTAGCTAAGCTATCTGTTCCAATACATATTTTTACCTTATATTTGAGAAACATTTCCACATCAGGTAAACGATTTTCAATGTATAAATTAGCGTTAGGACAAAAAACAAAATAAGGTTTTTCAAAGTGTTCTAATATCATACGGAGTTCTGCTTCATTGAGGTAGGTATTATGCACAAACAAGACATGTAACATACTTTTAGGAAAAGCAGGGTCAAAAGGAAAGTGTGTTATCCATTCTTGCACGGGGTTATTCGTTTGAGGTTCAAAAAAAGATAAATCGCCAAACCACTCTAATAGCCTTTCGTACATTTTACCTTGTTTTTTTTCAAACAAGGTTCTTTCCGTGTCGCTCTCTAATAAGTGATAAGACAGAATATGTCTTTCTCCGCATGCATAGTCTAAAATATCTTTGAGTAAGGGCTGACTAACCGAATATGGAGCGTGTGGAGTTATACTTTTATGTTCGGATTTGAGTTCATGAAATAGGGTTAAAGCTTGAAAAAAACGTTCTTGGGCTTTGTCGGGATGAAGTCCAAAACTTTCAATAAACGTGTGTATATGAATAGTGCTAAGTTTTTCTTTAATTCTAAAACTGTGTTTCGTGTTACTGATATCCCCTATGGCTACAATACCTTGTTTAGCCATTTCGAGGATAGCCTGTGCTATTTCTTGTTCAGAAGGAGGATACTTTTGCAGCGGGATAAGTGCATCTAAAAAAGTGTTCAAACCTAAGTGTTTGTGTATCTTTCCTTTAAGATGAGAAAGTTCTAAATGACAATGTGCGTTAATAAATCCAGGACACAAAGCACCAGGGTAAAAGATAGGTTTTATATTTCTTTCAGTGTATTCTTTTGGGGTTAATAGGGCTTTAATTGTGCCTTTTTCATCGTACTGAATAGCATAGTTTTTAAGTACTGTTCCGTTACCTACGTAGATATAATCTGCGCTAATCGTTTGCATATAGCAAAAATACAAGTTTTTGTACCTTGCTGTTGTGTTTTTTGTATAGGCTTTTAAGGAATATTTCATTTTTTGGGCGTGTCCCTTCGCTGCGCTTCGGGTCGGCGTGCTGCGGGCTGCGCTATCGCTTCGGTGCTTCGCTGC
>JANWVE010000005.1:0-37518 GCA_025057675.1 Bacteroidia bacterium | reverse complement strand
AAGTTTTTTGGGCGTGTCCCTTCGCTGCGCTTCGGGTCGGCGTGCTGCGGGCTGCGCTATCGCTTCGGTGCTTCGCTGCGCTACGCACTGCTGACGCACCCTCCGCATGCCTCACGCAGCAGCGTTTAGATGTTTTACCTCGTTTTTATGCATGTTTTTGTTTTACTTTGTTTGATGCTCATTATCCAATGCTTACAAGGTTAAAAAATTTTTACCTTGTTTGAAGTGCTATTACTTTACTTTGTTTCTTTGTTATTTTCAAGCATATGCAAGGTTAAACCTTGAATACATGGACTTTTTATACCTCTTCCATCCTGAATATGCAAATTTTATCTTATTTTCAATTGATTTTGAGACATTTACAAGGTTAAAATATATTTTTACCTTGTTTAGTATTCATTTTCAGGCACTTACAGGGTAAAACTTTGAATAAATGGGTCTTGCCGACCTGCCAAGGTTCTTGCGTGAGGCATGCGAAGGGCGTGCGTCAGCAGGGTGCGAAGCCCCTCGCACACGCTCTCAACTCTATAACCAGGGGGTGGGCGGGTGGGGCGTAGCACCGTTAGCCCGTAGCACGCCGACCTTGTGGGCATGAGCAAAGCGAAACGCCCACAAGGACACGCCCAAAAAAACTACCCGAAAATCCATGCTTATATTGACTATCCGCTTTTTTGTAAGAAAAATAAGTAAAAAGCCATAAAACTCATTTAGAACTTATAAGTTTCGCAAATTATTGTTTCTTTGCGCAACAAATATAGCACTCAATAGTAATAAGCCGCCCAAAACAGGATGGATATAGCGGTATTCAAAAGGATGTAGCACTACCTTCATAACTACATACAACCATATAAAATGCAAGATTGAGTTTGCAGAAGGGTCTATTTCAAAGCCTTTACATCGTATTATCTTGCAGACAATTACGAGTGTTAGTAAGGTTAGCAAAAAAAGTTTTACAGTACTATGCCATACATATACAAAAGTGTTGAGCTTGTAAGTCTTCGTATACTTATGCGTAGCAATAAATTCAGGTACGAGATAAGTAATATCGTGAGGTAGCCATAGCCCAGAAAGCCAGTTTTTAACATTCACAACTAAATACTTCTCAATAAATTTAATAGGATACTGCGTGATTATAACCCAGGCGGTTCTACCCAAAATGCGATTGGTTTCTACAATCGCTAAACGGTAGTCTTTACTCTGACTCATTCTCATTTGAACATACTGCTGCACCAAACCACTATCACCAAAAATTCGGTTGCCATCCTGACCGTAAGCAAATTCCTTTACATCCCTTGAATACATATCTTCCAAGACGAGATTAACTGTACTATCCTTACTTTTGAAATTATCTTGTTTAAGTACAGGAGTAAGTACAGAAGCATTATTCCATAGTAAAATCCCTCTAAAAATATCCGTATCAAAAGTGTTATATCGCCAATAGTACAGCGTACCTACACTTATGTAAAAAATACCATACACCGTCATGCCTCTCATTATGTACCTATAACGACTTTTTATACGCACAACACCATACATACACAACAGTGCTATACTTATTATGGCTATGGGTTTAAGATACAATCCTACTCCAATACACGCCAGAAAGCCGTACAAGTATGTTTTTCTATTACTTTCTAAATACTGTTGCCACAGGTACCATTGTGCAAGGAAAGTTGTCAATAAAAGGCTTTCTACCATTATACAAGTATTATAGTACAACTGCTGTGGCTCTATATGAAAAATCAGCCAAATGAACAATACTTTTTTAGGTTTAATCTGATATTGCTTTTGTAGATAGCAGATGATTAAGCTCGTTACGGCACTTCTTGCTAATAATTGTACAAAAACAGGTATCCACAAGTATTTTGCACCTATGCCTAGCAGAAATAAAAAAATAGGGTATCCTATGGGTTTACAAAAGGATAAGGAACGTGTTCTCGCTAAATCTATATATGCAGGACTATCTAGCTCTACCCAAAAACCTTGACTTACAATCAGTACGACTACATGCACAAGTACGGATAAAACCGTATAAAAAGCCCATTTCTTAAAGTAAGTCATTATCTAAAAAGCTGAATGTCTCTTTATAGGTTACAATAATGTGATCTAATACTTTGATATCCATTATATCTGCGGCATCTTTAATTTTTTTTGTCAGCAGTATATCTTCATTGCTGGGTTTAGGGTTACCTGATGGATGATTATGGACTAAAATCATGCTTGTAGCGCTGCATTGCAAAGCATATCTTAATACTACTCTTACATCAACCACTGTAGCAGAAAAACCACCTTGACTTATTTCCTTAAACAGCACCACAGCGTTAGCGCGGTTAAAATAAATAACGTAAAAATACTCCACGTTGCTATCGGCATATAATTTAGGAAAGTGCATCACAATATATTTTTTAGCTTGCTCTATATTGTTGATGCGTAGTAAAGTACGATTGCGTATCTCTTGTTCTCTACGTTTACCCAATTCGAAGACCGCGTTCAGGATTTTTGCTTTTACTTCTCCCAGTCCTTCTATTTGCATAAGTTCTTGCCAAGCGGCATTACCCAATTGGTATAATCCCTCGTAATGATGTAAAATCTCCTCGCATAGATGGAGTACATTTTTACCTTTTGTACCTGAACCTAATATAATAGCTAGTAGCTCGGCATTAGTAAGTTTATCTGCGCCCAGAAGGGCTAATCTTTCACGAGGGAGTGTAGCTTTATCTCGTTCTTTAAAGCTATTAGAACTGCTTTTTTTCATTTAATTTTACGCCTTTGTAACTATTTTTTACCTTATTTTTTTCATGAAAGCCGTAAGGGCAATGTTTGCATCCATTAGAGCAGCAGTATCCTCGTTTCAAGTGATATTTTTCGGTAAATACCTTATAGCCTTGTTCATTGATGTAGTAGTCATCGGGTTCTAGCTCTGTGTGCATATACGCAAAAATAGGTAAAAATTGAGTACATAAATTAGAAGCATTTGGGCGTGTCCCTTCGCTGCGCTTCGGGTCGGGCTACTACGCACTACGCTGACGCTTCGGTGCTACGCACTGCCTTACGGCATGCTCCGTATCCCTCACGCAGCAGCGTTTTGATGTTTTATCTCATTTTTATGCATACATTCGCTTTACCTTGTTGGATGTTCATTATCAATTAAAATTTTTTACTTTGTTTCAATATGGATCTATTATGAATGATATCTAGGGGTATAATGGTGTGAATATCGGGGAATAGAAAATAGTTTTCGGGTTGTTATGAGATATATTTTAATAAGTATTCGTACTGAAAATGAGCATGATACAAAGTTCTTATAATAGTTTTTCAGTGAAGATTTTTGATACCCTGTAATTTGATAGATATATTCTGTATGGGTGTTTTTTTGGATAGTTTGAACGAGATATCGGTCATCTATATCAGCGAGTTTGATTTTTTGCCCATACTTGGCAGGGTGTCCCTGTTTTTTAACAGGAATGGGTTTTGCGGGCAAATATAAGACCGCGTCCGAAGATAATTTAGCAATCACAGCCAAGCCATATTGTTGTAAAGTACGTACATATCCTGCCACTGCATAAGCACTGTCTACGACCGTATGCTGTACTTGAAAACGCTATCCCTGATACTACCTGTTGATACACAGAACTATAAAATCGGTGTTTGCCATGCGTATGTTTTCCACTTTTTTCTATTACCGTTTCGTCTATGGCGATAAGATACTTCTTCCCTTGTTGATATAGTCCTACACAACAATGCTTATTTCTATCCAATTATGAACTATCCCAAAAAAACGAAATAACTGACGCAAACTATATTCACCACAGTATCTGGACAAACTTCTGACCGTAATTTTTCCTTTATTTCTTAAAAAACTTTCTATCAGTGTTAAAAAAATCTGTATGTTTGCCTTACTTAATGTCCCTTTCAACAGTGAAAAGAGAGTTATATTTATTTTTTTCATACTGTACAAAAGTACAGTTTTTTTGTATCTGAAAAAAACATCTGAAAAATTTCACGCATATTAAAGTATTTAACAAAAAAACAAATAAAAAAGATGATAAGATTAAAATCATTTGAAACTTTATTTTGATTGTATCCGTATAAGTAACTAAATTTGCAAATACAGTAAAAAATACTTAATTTTACAACTTAAAATGCGAAAATCTATGAAAGCCATACAAAAAATCTGTTTACTTGCTGCGGCACTCTGTATAAGTGCATCATTGTCTGCTCAGGAAGTATTCTCCGTTTTAGCAACCAAAGGAGACGTACAGCTTCAAAGAAAAGGGGAAGGTACTTGGGTAAAAGTTTTTACAGGCTCTAAGCTAAACAAAACCGATAATATCAAGGTAGGAGAAGACGCTTATGTTGGCTTAGTTCATCTTAAATCAGGAAAAGCAAAAGAGATTCGTAACCCAGGCACGATATCATTATCAGAATTAGAAAAACAAATGAGTGCTAACTCCTCCGTAGGAAGTAAAGTAGTGGCTTACGTAACCCAAGACGTAACAGGATCTTCAGGTAAATTCCAAGACTACCGCAAATCCATGGCTAACTTAGGCTCTATTGAACGAGCCACCAAAGGCACTGTCACCCCTGAGCTTCCAAGAAAAACAAGCTTTATTGATAGCATTGTAACATTTAATTGGGTAACCGATAAAAGAGCTAGAGAAGCCGCTAAACAATCTGGATACGTTTTTGAAATATCCAACCGCATGGGCACTCCTATTTACACCAAAGAAACCAAAGATACATTCGTAGTCATGAATGTAGAAAAACTCAATCTCAAACATGGCGAACACTATTACTGGAGGGTAAACTTGAAAGATAACAATGGTGGTGAGGAAGATGCTCAACCTTTTACTATCCTAGACAATAATACTCGTAAGTCTATACAACATGACCTAAAAGCTTTTAACGAAGAAGAACCTAATCCTCTAAATAAAATTATGCTTGCTCGTTATTACGAAAGTAAGGACCTAATTATGAACGCTATGAAAGCATACCAAGAAGCTATTGAGATGGCACCTGATGTAGTTGAATACCGCGAACTATATGCTATGTTCTTAGACAGACATGAAATGAGCTTTTTAGCTAATAAAGTTCGTCAAGAAGCTGTAGCGAGCTTGAATAAATAAAGGCTAAACAATACTCCATCTTGCAGTAAAAGCACTCTTCTGATAGAAGAGTGTTTTTTGTATTTTTAACAACATTAGTCATAATTCACTATGTTTTCTATCCTGCATTTTGTTAACTTTGCGCCCAGTATGAAAAAGTTATTTTTTATATTGATTACGGTTAGTTATTTTCACTTACTAAACTTTGCTCAAAATTTTGAGGGAGTAGTAGTAATGGACATGACCTCACAAGGTATGTCTATCACACAAGAGTATAAAATTAAGGGAGATAGAGCAGTTGCAGAGGTCAAAGTGGGTGGTATTCCCGTTCAAAAAATGTACGTAGACGGTGCCAAAAAGGATATATACATGCTCAGAGAAACAGATAAAAAAGTTGCTGTAAGAATTAAAGTAAATGATACCTCAAAAGATGACGATAAAAACAAGGTAAAGGTAACTGAGACCAAAGAAACCAAAGATATTCTCGGCTATAAATGCACTAAAATCATTATAGAAGATAACAAGAAAACTACCATAGCTTGGGTTACCAAAGAAGTAAATATAGATTTTGACAAATTATTTGGAAGTAGAAAAGAAAAAGACGCACCTACATTCTCAAAGTACGGATTTCCCATAGAAATAGAAAGTAAAGATGAAAACAAAGCTATAACTATGAAAGTTACTAAAATTGAAAAGAACTCAATTAGTGACTCAATATTCCCTGACCTATCACAATACGAAATACAAGATATGCCTAGTATGGGATTAGGTAAGTAAGGCATGCGTTTTTGGTTATGGTTTTGGGGTTTTATGGTGGTATGGATGTCTGTATCTGTGATTGTGTTTTTATTTTTGGATATGGGCTATGCTAAGAACTCTTACCTTATGTATATTTCCTTAATTATTGCCAGTCTAATGTATCAGTGGGCTTTCAAGCAGCATCAGAAATTAAAAGAACATAAGAGACAAAACTCCGATCTATCAAAAACAAAGGAATAGAAAAGTGCAGCTATTGTTGATATTCTGAATTAGGGCGTGTCCTTGCTTGCGTTTCGCTGCGCTCATGCAAGCAAGGTCGGCGTGCTACGGGCTGCGCTTCGCTTCGGTGCTTCGCTGCGCTACGCACTGCTCACGCACCCTTCGCATGCCTCACGCAAGCCGCATTCAGATGTTTTACCTTGTTTGCATACATACACTTGCTTTACCTTGTTTAACATTGATTATCAATTACTTACAGGGTTAAAATTTTTTACCTTGTTTGAATTGTAGTTGTTTTATCTTGTTTTGCATTGATTTTCAGGTATGTACAAAATTAAATCCCGAATACATGGACTTTACACGACCCTTTGACCTTGAACGCGCAAGTTTTACCTTTGTAGTTTCTTTACCTGTTTGATCTAGGAAGATCACTACCTTTTTCAAGTAATTACAAGGTTAATTTTTGTATAAGTGGACTTAGTCTGATAGCAGCGTGCGTGAGGCATGCGGAGGGCGTGCGTCAGCACGGTGCGAAGCCCCTCGCCCACACTTTCACTCTTGCCCAGGGGGTGGGGCGTAGCACCGTTAGCCCGTAGCACGCCGACCCGAGTGCAGCGAGGGACACGCCCAAAGTATAAATCAATTCGTGAAATTGATATAGCATAAACATAATATACCTTTTACGGGCAACGAAATCCGTCGAAAAATAATTATTCTTATATCACAAGGTTAATTTTATGTTTAGTTTTGCTGTGTGGAAATCTATCTTGCAATTGTACTTTGGAGCGTAGTTTTTCTTTTGTTGTACCATTATGTTGGGTATTTTCTAATCCTCAAAATGATGACTAAAAATAAAATACCAAATACTCTCAAACACGCTCAAAATGATGATTTACCCAAAGTAGCTATTCTCTTTGCGGCTTACAATGAAGAGAAAATCATTGACCAGAAAATCAAATACACTTTTGATACTACTTACCCATCAGACAAACTCGAAGTATGGATAGGCTCAGATAATTCCACAGACAATACTAACGCTATAATCCAACAATATCAAACACAGTATCCTAATTTACATTTACGAATTTTTTCTCAACGTACAGGCAAGCCTCAAATTATAAATCAGTTAGTGGAGAACGTGCAAGCAGATATCTTAATCCTGACGGATGCAAACATTATTTTTACCCCATCGCATATTTTTGACTTGGTAGCTCACTTCAAAAATGAGGAAGTCGGCTTAGTAGGGGCAAATATTATCAATGATAAAGTAATTGAGAGCGGAATTTCACAGCAAGAAACCACATATATCAATTTTGAAAATAAGATAAAATACTATGAAGGTTTACTTGGCTGTATGATAGGTGCTTTTGGAGCTTCGTATGCTATTCGCAAGAACCTGTACAGAGCAACCCCAAAAGGATTTATCTCTGACGACTTTTTTATCAGCATGCAGGTACTCGCACAAGGTAAAAAAACAATACTTGAACCTAATGCGATAGGCTTTGAAACCTTTTCTGTTAAAATAACCGAAGAATTCAGGCGTAAAACGAGGTATGCTGTCGGAAATTTTCAAAATTTATTTTATTTCACTATGTTTTGGAGAAAACCTTTTTCAAAAATCTTTTTTTGCTATTTTTCGCACAAAATTTTACGGTGGTTCCTGCCCCTATTGATGGTTGTAGCGGGTATTTGTTTAGGTATTTTAGCTACACAAAGCAGATTTTACTTAGCTTTATCAATGTTTATTTTAGTTATTTGTGTCTTTGTCTTTTTGGATATAATCTTATTCAAAGAAAGGCGAGGAATTAAACCTTTAAGATTTTTGACTCATTTTTTAGCGATGAATCTTGCTTTGTTGATTGGGTTTTTCAAGTATTTATTTACAAAGCCTCAAAGCGTATGGAAACCTACGGAGAGGGTTTCTTAGGTTGAGGGGCTGACTAATCTTTTGATATTTTTTTTGGGCGTGTCCCTCGCTATGCTCGGGTCGGCGTGCTACGGGCTGACGGTGCTGCGCCCCACCCCCTGGGCAAGAGTAAAAGTGTGGGCGAGGGGCTTCGCACCAAGCCTGACGGCTTGCCCTCCGCATGCCTCACGCAACTGCTATCAGACTAAGTCCACTTATTCAAACTTTAATCTTGTAAGTACCTAATAACGTAGTTTGAGCTTCCTAGCTCAAACAAAATAAAAACATATCTACAAAACTAAATCTTCCTTAAAATGTTACAAGGGTGTATGTATTCAGGGTTTAACCTTGTACATACTTGAAAATCAATGTAAAACGACAACATCTCAAACAAGGTAAAAAATTTTAATCTCGTAAGTAATGGATAATCAATGTTAAACAAGGTAAAGCAAAAGCATGCATAAAAACAAGGTAAAACATCCAAATGCGGTTTGCGTGAGGCATGCGGAGGGTGCGTGAGCAGTGCGGAGCGCAGCGTAGCACCGAAGCGATAGCGTAGCCCGCAGCACGCCGACCCGAGCGCAGCGAGGGACACGCCCAAAAAATTAATTAATACCAAACTGGCTATAATTTACAAATCAACTTCTAATATCATAGGGCAGTGGTCTGAAAAATCTATTTCAGGTGCTAATACAGCATTTTTTACTTTATTTTTAAGGTTATTAGTTGCAAAAATATAGTCAATTCGCCAACCTTTATTTTGTTTTTTCGCACCCGAGCGTACGTCCCACCACGTATATTGATGCGGAAGTGAATTTACTAACCTGAATGTATCTACATATCCTAACTCAATATATTGGTCAATATATGCTCTCTCCTCAGGTAAAAATCCCGAGGTTTTTTCATTCTGTTTGGGATTATGAATATCTATGGGTTTATGGCAAATATTGACATCCGCACAAATGACAACCGTTTGATATTTACTCTTCAAATCTTGGATATAATGCTTAAAGGCTTCTAAATGGCTCAATTTATACTCTAATCTTCCACTTGAACCCGAAGGAAAGTAAGCATTTACCAAGCAGAAATTTGAATATATCAATGTTAATGTTCTACCTTCTACGTCGAACTCTTGAATGCCCATTCCATTTCTGATGTCATTGGGCTTTACTCTACTCCATACAGATACACCGCTATATCCAGGTTTGCTCGCATGTGACCAATACATATGGTATGAAGGGCGCAGTAGGGTTAGCTCATTTGGTATTTGATGCGACTGCAATTTTGTTTCTTGTAAGCATACAATATCTGCATTTTGTTGCTCTATCCATAGTAAAAAGTTTTTGCGAATAGCTGACCGCAGTCCGTTAATGTTGTATGTGATTATTTTCATATTTACCTAATAAAGCCTAATAAAGATAAATTTTGACATCTCAGCAAAAGTAAAAGTTAAAAGTATGGATAGCAGCATAAAAGATTTTTGTGTGGATTTTTTATTTATCTAACCTAAATCTAGGTTTCTCAATGGACACCAACCACTCTCCATTTATTTTTTTCAAAACAATTTCAATCTCTTTGGCTGTACTGTCTATCTCTTTCAGTTTGACTATTGCAGTGTTATCAGAAAGTGTTTCGGAAACAAAGGCGTACTTTGGACCTTGGATTTTTTGTTTATTTTCTGGAGCTTCTATCATTCCCTTAACCCAGTCAATTGATTTTTTACTCTCTTCGGTACAGTATTTTTTTGCGGTTTCATAATCTTGTTTTGCCATAGCATTTGCGTAAGCAATACTTACTTCCTTGCGTTTTTTGCTCTCTTTAGTACATGACGAGAAAAAAAGAATGAATAAAATCGCTGTTCCTAAAATAAATTGTTTCATATTTTTACAAAAATACTGTAAAAGTATAACATATTTACTCATTGCAAGTTTAAAACAGGGTTCGAAAATGTGATGGTATTTTACGGTTTGCAAGATAGCTGGGTAATGACGGTTTAAAGTGCATAAGTTTATGTTTTGTATTCAAATATAATTTTATATTGATGTTATTTTGTTGTTACAACAACGAGTATCAGTATTGTTTTGATATTGATGATTTTTGGCGTGTCCTTGTGGGCGTTTCGCTTTGCCCATTCCTATAAGGACACACCCAAGAACAAAAGCAGAACAATTTAAAGCATTACAAGATTTATTTTTGATAAACGCAGCAAGCCCATTCATTTTGTACAATCTTTTTGATGAACGTTAAACTTTGCCTTGCAGTTTGTGGGTCAATGATATCAGTATCGCAGTCAAAAAAGCCACTGATTAACAAAAATCCTTTTGCGTTCAAACGAGATAGGTATTCTTTTAGCTGCGCTATAATTACATTACGATTGATATTAGCAAGAATAATATCAAAAAACTGATTATCAAGGGTTTCAATACTCCCGAGATATATTTCAATATTTGAAATGTGATTCAAGAGAGCATTTTCCTGAGCATTTTCAATAGACCACGTATCAATATCTAAAGCAGTAACCTTTTTGGCACCTAAAAGGCTGGCATAAATAGACAAAATTCCTGATCCACATCCAACGTCTAATACTGTTTTATTGTTAAAGTTCAGTGATTTCATTGCTTTGAGCATCATTTGAGTAGTTTCATGGTGTCCTGTGCCAAAAGCCATTTTGGGCTGAATTTGGATAACGTGGTCATATTTCA
Organism: Bacteroidia bacterium; assembly: GCA_025057675.1. Lineage (GTDB taxonomy): Bacteria > Bacteroidota > Bacteroidia > JANWVE01 > JANWVE01 > JANWVE01. The sequence goes on along the minus strand of JANWVE010000005.1, from coordinate 26,827 downwards.
TATCGCTTTCTCCACTGTGATGAGTTGCTCTAATAAGCAAATACGGGTGTAGATGTACAGGGTCAAATTGTTTTTCCCACAGTTGATTCCAATTCTGTGTAGGAATATAAGTAACCTCATACGGGATACTCTCCAGGATTTTATACTGATTGAGAATGTTTTTCAATTTCATCTCTTCAAAATCTGTGGCAGGTATATATGCGTGTAAGATATGTTCCTTTTGCTCGAAAGACTCTACAATATCTGTCAAAACACTTATGATAATTTCTTGCAAGTTCGGCAAGGCTTTCCACGTTATTTGAATATACTCATGAGTTTTTATGGTACTCATGCTGCAAAGGTAAGAGGTTATTTTATTTACTCTGACGGATTAAATTTATTTTTGGGCGTGTCCTTGTGGGCGTTTCGCTGGCGCTCATGCCCACAAGGTCGGCGTGCTGCGGGCTAACGGTGCTGCGCCCCACCCCCTGGGCAAGGGTTTGAGTGTGGGCGAGGGGCTTCGCACCAAGCCTAACGGCTTGCCCTCCGCATGCCTCACGCAAGCAGCCATTAGACTAAGTCTGCTTACTCAAATTTTAACCTTGTAAATATTTGAATATCAATACTAAACAAGATAAAAAAGTACGCTTTAACTTTGTAAACACCTGAAAATGAATGAAAAACAAAGTAAAGCTTATTTAATCAGGGTTAAAGGGTTATCAAAAGTCCGTACATTCAAGGTTTAACCTTGTAAATAATTGAAAATCAATGTAAAACAAGATAAAACGAATGCAATTCAAGCAAGGTAAAAAATTTAACTTTGTAAGTACTTGATAATGAACATTAAACAAGGTAAAGCAAAGATATATATAAAAACAAGGTAAAATGTGCAAAGACCGCTGCGTGAGGGATATGGAGCATGCCGTTAGGCAGTGCGAAGCGTTAGCGTAGCACCGAAGCGAACGCGTAGTGCGTAGTAGCCCGACCCGAGCGAAGCGAAGGGACACGCCCAAAAAACATCATTAGTAAGCATCATTCAATTCTATGATACAGCGTATATGCTGTTCTTAACTTTGGCTTCAAACTCTTCCCTGAAACGAAGTATAGTAGCGCGTACGGGCCAAGCAGATGCATCTGCCAGCATACACACTGTTCTGCCTTCCATATTTTCAGCAAGACTGAATAAAAGGTCTAAATCTTTCATTTCTCCCCTACCCTCGTCAATTTTAATGATAAGTTTTTCTAACCAACCTGTACCTTCGCGGCAGGGCGTACATTGCCCGCAAGACTCATGATGAAAAAATTGACAAATTCGTCTTAATAACTTCACCATATCTGTATCCTCGTTCATGACCACCATACCTCCTGTACCCATCATTGAACCTATTTTTCGGTTGCCTAATGGAAAGCCATATTTACCATTTTCTATATTTAACCCTGCTGCGGCTAAGGAGTCAGTATCCATACGTACCCCTTCTATCATATCTGCACGAAGGATAGGCACAGAAACACCCCCTGGAATGACTGCTTTAAGTTTCTTTCCATTCTTCATTCCGCCCGCTACCTTGTAGATAAGGTCTGTAATCAGCATACCTGTTGGGTATTCGTAGATACCAGGTCTATTTACATGCCCAGAGATACCGTATAAAAAAGGACCAGGGTGTGTCTTTGCACCTATGGAAGCATACCACTCTGCGCCATAGCGCATAACCAAAGCGCACTGTGCCATAGTATCTACATTGTTGATAGTAGTGGGGCATCCCCATAGTCCCCTTTGTGCGGGGAAGGGGGGCTTTGAACGAGGATAAGCTCTCTTTCCTTCTAATGACTCCATGAGAGAGGTCTCTTCGCCACAAATATATGCCCCCGCACCTCTATGAACATATATTTCTATATTTTTGCCTGAACCTAAGATATTTTTACCTACATATCCTTTGGAATATGCTTCGGATACAGCTTTCTCTAAAAATTTCAAGTAGTCGATATATTCCCCACGAATGTAGATATATGCCGCATCCATTTCCATAGCATAACAAGCAAATAAAATTCCCTCAATAACCAGGTGCGGATTAAATTCCATTAGTCTGCGGTCTTTGAACGAACCAGGCTCAGACTCATCTCCGTTAATGGCTAAATATCTTGGTACTCCTTCCTTTTTTGGGGGCATAAATGACCATTTTAACCCTGCATTAAAACCCGCGCCCCCGCGCCCCCGCACATTAGCCGATTTAACAATATCAATCACTAATTTAGGCGTATAAGGCACTTCTTCTTTGGTTTCAATTACTTGTTTCGTGCCATCTTCTAGAATTTTCTCTTCTTTTTTAAGCAGAGTATACCTACCTGAACCTGTTATTATTTCTCTCCATTTCTTATAACCACCGTTGGCTTCGTAAACCTCTATTTTATTGAGGTTAGGGATATCTGGCAAAAGAACCTTTTTGTAATTTCTCCAATTTTCCATATTATGAAAATAAAAACAAAAATGGCATGTAAAAAATTTACTCGCTTAGCGCGTTGTATTTAATAGCTTCTTCAATCCATTTACGCGTACTTGGGCAGTTTTTTGCGTTAATAACTCTACCGTCTTTTAAGGTAATTTTAATTATGTTTCCGAGAAAATTTGCGTCATGTTCTTTGAACTGCTCTGGACTAACAAAAACTTTTACATTAGAGTCATCAATGATTACGGCTTCTGCGGCAGAGGCTTTGCGATAACGATAACCTCTATGAAAATAGCCTATAAGGTAACCGATGAAGCCTGTTACAGCAACGGCTGCTAGCAGCTCAAATATGGAAATAGCGCCCATCATATTAGTTAGTATATTTGTTACAAAGGTAGAAATTTTTTTGAAATTCAGAAATACGTATCAAGTACATAGTTGCACAGATAAAGTGAAATTATAGTTTTCAAGGGGTTTGATGTAATTTTTAGCTGTAAGTATTTTGGGCGTGTCCCTCGCTGCGCTCGGGTCGGCGTGCTGCGGGCTAACGGTGCTGCGCCCCTGGGCAAGAGTAAAAGAGTGGGCGAGGGGCTTCGCACCGTGCTATCGCACGCCCTCCGCATGCCTCACGCAAGAACGCCGCAAGTATGCTACGTCCACTTATACAAAATGTAATCCTGTAAGTACCTGAAAGTGAAGATTAAATAAGGTAAAAATATATTCTAACCTTGTAAGTGTCTTAAAATCAATATAAAATAAAATAAAATTCGCATATATGGCGTTAAAGAGTTACTGAAAGTCCATATATCCAAGGTTTAACCTTTTATATGCTTGAAAATCAGTGCGAAACAAGATAAAACGAGCATAATTCAAACAAGGTAAAAAATTTTAACCTTGTAAGTATTTGATAATCAGTATTAAACAAGGTAAAGCAAAGGTATGTATACAAGCAAGGTAAAGTATCCAAATGCTGCTGCGTGAGGCATGCGGAGGGTGCGTAAGCAGTGCGTAGCGCAGCGAAGCACCGAAGCGATAGCATAGCCCGCAGCACGCCGACCCGAGCGCAGCGAGGGACACGCCCAAAAAAATGTTTAGAACCTTAACTAAATGCTCCGTGCGACGTGTTTGATAATTTCTATTCCTCTTTCTACTTCTGCTTTACTAATGTTCAAGGGTGGTCGGAAGCGAATAGTTTTTTCCGCACAACCTAATAAGAATAACCCCTCCCTCATAGCTTGTTGAATGAGTGCATCCCGCTGGGTTCTTGAAGTAAGGTCAAATGCACACATTAGCCCACGACCGCGTACATTACTAATCTTGTCAGGATAAATCTGTGCAACATTATACAAACCTTGCAGTAAATGTTCGCCCACGGTGGCAGCGTTTTCTACTAGATTATCTTCCTCAATGATTTCCAAAATTTTACCTGCACGAACCATATCCACCAAGTTGCCCCCCCAAGTGGAATTGATACGGCTAGGTACATGAAATACATTATCAGGTATTTCATCAATGCGTTCGCCACAAATTAAGCCGCAGATTTGCATCTTTTTGCCGAAAGCGATCATATCAGGCACTACCCCAAAATGCTCATAAGCCCAGAACTTACCTGTTAGACCTACCCCTGTTTGTACTTCGTCAAAAATAAGTAGAGCTTCATTTTCTAATGCCAAGGTTTTAAGTTCTTGTAAAAACTCTGCTCTGAAATGGTTGTCTCCTCCTTCGGCTTGAATGGGTTCAATGATAATAGCAGCGATATCGTCTTTTCGTTCGTAAAAGTGTTGTTTGATTTGTTTAATAGCTAATTGTTCTCGTTTTTTGAGATCTTCATAGTTTTCATCTGTATAGGGGAATTTAATTTTAGGGTTGATTACTCGTGGCCAGTCAAATTTAGCGAATAAAGCTGTTTTTTCAGGGCTAGTATTAGTTAAAGATAGGCAATATCCACTTCTGCCATGAAAAGCTTGTTCAAAATGTAAAATTTGATGTCCCTTTTCGTAGCGGTAGCCTTTTTGAAAATTCTTTTTGACTTTCCAGTCCATTGCGGCTTTGAGCGTGTTTTCTACGGCTAATGTTCCTCCTGCAATAAAGAAAGCATATTTGAAGTCTTTATTCATGGCTACACGCTCAAAAACAGACACGAACTCTGCGTATTCAACAGTGTAAATATCAGAGTTGCTCGGATTAGTTAAAGCTGCCCGAACGAGTGTGTCTAAAAATTCTTTGTCGTTGAGCATTTTAGGGTGATTGAATCCGACAGGTGCGGATGCAAAAAAGGTAAAAAAGTCTAGTAATTCTCGTTTATGTTTAGAGTCATAAATATATGATCCATGACTGTTTTTCATGTCTAGGGTAAGGTCGTAACCATCCGTTAAAATATGGCGAGACAATACTTCCAATACTTCATTTGGTGCGATATTAACACGATTCATAGCTGTTTTAATTTTTAATTTTGCCTTGCAAGTTAGAAATAAAAATCCAGATTGCATAAAAATAACCTAAAATAAGGCACAAAGGTTTAATTATGCAGTTTTTCTATAGCTTTTTCTAACTCTTTGCATAGCCACTCTATATCTTGTACGCCTACTGCGCCCACGGATAATCTAAACCAACCATTCTCCTCGGGATATCCAAAAGCTTGAAATGGTACGATTCCAAGTTTAGCATGTTCTAATAGATATTCTGCAATTTGGTTATTGCTCTGTAATACGGTGCCTTCGGGAGTTTTTTTACCGAAGAGATTAAATTGTACAGAAAGATACATAGCGCCTTGAGGTTCAATAGCATGAACAGGATGCCCTTTTTTACTCAGGTTCAGCATGATTTGATATAATTTATTTAGGCGATTTTCTATATCAGATTTGAGGGTAGTTATGTATTGACTAATATCATCATCGAGATAAAGATATTTTGAAACTGCTATTTGCTCTGCGCGTGGCGCCCATGCCCCTGCATGCGCAATAACATGAGTCATTTTACTAATAAGATGTTTAGGACCTAATCCCCAACCTACCCTCACACCAGTGGCCGCAAAACATTTAGAAATACCATCTACGATTACAACATAATTTTTCAGGTCAGGGTAGAGTACTACGGGGTTGTAGTGTGTGTATTTTCCAAAAGTAAGCATCCAATATACAGAGTCAAAGAGTACATAAAGAGGTTTTTGTTTTCCTTTTCTACGTTCATTTTCTTGTAGTACTAATTCGCATATTCCACGAATGGCTTTCTCTGTAAACATCGTTCCAGTTGGGTTGCTGGGTGAGCAGAGGGCTAATACGTTAGCTTTTTCAATATGGGGTTCTATCTCCTCTCGTATGGGGTGAAATCCGTTTTCGGGTTTAGTAAGTAGACAAATTTCTTTTGCCTGCGTGAGTACAGCATAAAGGTCATTGTTCCAACTGGGTACAGGGTAAAGAAGAGTATGATTTGAGTCTAATGTACAAGAGTAAAAAGCATGTGTTACGGGTCTTGAGCCGCTGGTGATTTGAATTTCATCTAGCTCGTATTCCAATCCGAACTTTCTTTTGTAAAAATCTTGTACAGACTTACGGAGTTCCACTGTTCCGTAGGAAGGAGGATAATTTGTTTCGTTATTTTGGTAGCTTTCTATTATCAATTTTTTAAGGGTTTGAGGGATTTGAAATTCTTTGGGACTAAAATCGCCTACGCTTAAATTACAAACTCGCTGACCTTGTGCTATCATGTCGCGAAGGCGGTTTGCTACTTTAAGAATGTCTGAACCTTTAAGCCTTTCGGCTACTGCGGAATAACCTGTTATATTTTCCATGTATGAAGTAAAATTACGTTAATCCTTCAATAAATTTTCATCTATTTCTACTTCCATGCGTAGGAGGGCTGCGGCGTGGGTTTTACCTTGCGCGTCTAATTTGAGAGATACAGTTCCTCCTCCACCTAGAGAACCATAGAGTAAAAAATTTAAAGCATGTATATTAGGTAACTCATAACGCACTACTTTATGGCAAAAACCTTCAAAATACTTAGCTACTACTTCTTCGGTGAGGGTACTTTTCAAAAAGTCGTAGTATTTAGGATGCCGAGCAATGATTCCTACGTTAGAGGCATCTCCTTTGTCGCCACTTCTTCCGTGTGCAATTTCTATAAGCTTTATTTTCTTTTTCATACTGCACAAAGGTATGGGGTTGTGAGCAAAAATACAAGTTTAAGGTATTTTTGTACATTTTTTGGGCGTGTCCTTGTGGGCGTTTTGCTGCGCTCATGCCCACAAGGTCGGCGTGCTACGGGCTGACGGTGCTGCGCCCCACCCCCTGGGCAAGGGATTAAGGGTGGGCGAGGGGCTTCGCACCAAGCCTGATGGCTTGCCCTCCGCATGCCTCACGCAAAGACCTTTGCAGGTTGACAGAGTCTATTTATTCAAAGCTTTATCCTGTAAGTAACTGATAATCAAAAACAAACAAGATAAAAACACACTTTAACCTTGTAAATCATTGAAAATCAATTGAAAATAAGGTAAAACTTGTATATTCAGGGTTAAAGGGTTGTAAAGTCCATGTATTCAAGGTTTAACCTTGTAAGTACTTGATAATGAATAAAAAACAAATTGAAATGAAACCATTTCAAACGACATAAAAAAATTTGACCTTGCAAGTATTTGATAATCAACATTAAACAAGGTAAAGCAAAGGTATGTATACAAACAAGGTAAAGTATCCAAATGCTGCTGCGTGAGGCATGCGGAGGGTGCGTCAGCAGTGCGTAGCGCAGCGAAGCACCGAAGCGATAGCGCAGCCCGCAGCACGCCGACCCGAGCGCAGCGAAGGGACACGCCCGAGAAACAAAAAATTTAATATATTCCCCGTGGGACAAAAATTTATCGGTACAGTTTGTTATTAGCTATACTTTGGATCCGTTTTTCTGCTAATTCATTAGCAGATTGTGCTGTGGTAATATTTTTAGTATAAGCCTCCTCAAATACATTCATAGCAATTGTGTAGATATACTCACACTGCTCTAAAACTCGCTTACGATTATAGCCATTAAGTTCAGAATATACATTGATTAACCCTCCTGCATTGACTAAATAGTCAGGTGCGTACAAAATATCTCTTTCTTTAAGCATTTGAGCATGTTTAAGTTCATCTTTGAGTTGATTGTTCGCACAACCTGTAATGATTTCGCATTTAAGTTGTGGTATCGTTTCATCATTTACTGTGGCGCCTAATGCAGAAGGCGAATATATATCTACGGGTAGACTATAAATCTCCTCAGGTTTGACGTAAATAGCCTCAGAGAAGTGTTTTTGTACGTTTTTTATTTTATCTTCAAAAATATCCGTGAAATAGATTACTGCTCCTTCTTTTGTTAAGTGTTCAATGATATGAAAACCTACACTTCCTGCGCCCTGGATACTTATTTTTTTACCTTGCAAACTGTCTTTACCCCATTTATATTTAGCCGCTGCTTTCATGCCCATATACACTCCATAAGCAGTAAAAGGTGAAGGGTCTCCGCTGCCTCCCATGCTCTCAGGAATACCTGCTACATAAGGGGTTTCCATGTGAATATATTCCATGTCCTTTGTAGTAGTGCCAACGTCCTCCGCAGTGATATACTTTCCGCCAAGATTATGCACAAACTTTCCGTATCTTCGCATAAATGCTTCATTCTTATCCTTACGAGGGTCTCCAATAATAACAGCCTTTCCTCCTCCTAAATTTAAGCCTGCTAAGGAAGCCTTGTAAGTCATACCTCTGGATAAACGTAAAACATCTTCTAACGCCTCTAAATCATTAGCATATTGCCACATACGCGTACCCCCCAATGCAGGACCAAGCACAGTGTTGTGAATGGCAATGATTGCCTTTAATCCTGTATGCTTATCATGACAAAGCATTACTTGTTCATGTTCGTAATGAACAATTCCGCCGAACAGTGTGGTATGCTCCATAATATCCTTGATTAGCTTTCAAATAACTGTACTTAATCTTAGAAATGCAAATATAATTTATCAATTTTAGGTCTTTTTAGAGAAAAGTCATTTTTGTATTAAATATGTCAGATTTAGGTTTTTTGTGCAAGTTTGTATTAGAGTTTATGAACAGAAATTTCTTAAGGAGAGTACACAAATTTACTTTATACTGATTTTCAATGTGTTAGATGTAAAAGTAGAGAGTTAGGCTATTTTTTGTAAAGTGTTGATTATCAGCATGCTTATTTAACAAAAAAATCTCCTTAAACCTTGTGTTCATAAAGTCTAATATATCTATATCTCACAACAACCCGAAAAATGTTTTCTATTCCCCGATATTCACACCATTATACCCCCAGATATCACTAAAATATGAACCATATTGAGAATTAATATAGCTCATTTTAACCCCATTTCATTAGCTTCCTGAATTTTCCTTCTGATTTTACTATCAACTGTACTGTTGATTTCGATAGCTCTTTTGATAGTATTTAGAGCGTCCTCAAAATTATTGTTTTGTTTCTCTGCAATAGCTTTTATTACAAGCGGTGAGGAGTCATCATTATCAAAAGCATACGCAGTTTCGGCATCAATAATAGCATTTTGATACTTTTTGAGAATAATAAAGTTCTCTGCTCTGTTAAGATAATACACAGCTTTGTCAGGATACAGTTGTATAGCCATCGTAAAATCATCAGCGGCTTTATCATACTCACCCATATCGTAATAACAGATTCCTCTATAATAGTACGCATTATGATTATTTTTATTGATGCTCAAAACTTTATTAAGGTCCAAAAGTGCTGCTTTATAGTTTTCTAACTCCACATACGCCATAGCACGGTAGTTGTATGGGAAAGTCATGTTCGGCGAAAGCTGAATAGCTTTCTCATAGTCCTTGAAGGCTAGTTTAGGCTGTCCCAAGCGTAAATAAGCATCTCCTCTATCACAGTATGCCCCTGTAAATTTAGGGTTTAATTTGATGGCTTGGGTTAAATCTTCCACTGCTTTATCGTATGCTTCTAATCGGGTATATGCAATACCTCTGCGCCAATAAGCAAAATAAAAATTAGGCTTAAGCTGAACAGCTTTGTCTAAATCAGATAATGCTTTTTGATATTCTTTTACTTCAATGTACAGGTCTGCTCTGTAAGTGTAAGCTAAACTTAATCCTATCTCAGGTTTCTTGTTAATAAATGCCGTATAGTCATTGATTTGATCACGGATTTTTTTAGACTCTTTTAGCCAAGCTTTACAAAAAATAGCGTACTCACTTTCGGGGTATTTAGTTTTTATCTGTTTGTAAATTTCACTTAACTTTGTCCGAGGAAGTTTGACTGTAGCTGTATCTATCATTTTTATACTCTCTTCAAATAGGACTTTTGCTTTATCTTGAGAGTACCCTACCTTTACACTTAGCACACAGAGTAATAACAACTTTATGCTCATCAAGATCTTTCTCAATACATACAAAAAGTTCATACAACAAAGTTACGAAAAAATGAACATCAAAAAACGATATAAAAGCGTTTTATCCATTCTATCGGAATGGTATCCTGATGCACAAACTGAGCTGCATTACCAAAATCCATATCAGTTGATAGTAGCCGTAATACTATCTGCCCAATGTACGGATAAGAGAGTTAATCAGGTAACCCCCGCCTTTTTTGAAGCCTTCCCTGATGTAAAAACATTATCCCAGCAAAGTCCTGAAACAGTTTTTGAATACATAAAAAGTATTTCCTATCCTAATAACAAAGCGAAACATTTGGTAAAGATGAGTAAAGTTTTGATGGACAAATACGGAGGTACTATACCAAAGACGTATGAAGAGTTGATTAGTTTGCCGGGTGTGGGGCGCAAAACGGCAAATGTAATTCTTTCAGTTTTATACCAGCAGCCTGCAATGGCAGTAGATACGCATGTTTTCAGGGTTTCTAATAGAATTGGTTTAGTTGCGGCTAAAAATGTACTTCAAGCAGAGAAGCAGCTTACTCAACACATTCCCAAGAGAGATATTCCCAAAGCACATCATTGGCTTATTTTACACGGGAGATATATTTGCACAGCACGTAAACCCAAATGTCAGCAGTGTCCAATTACTGAATTTTGCAAGTATTATACAGATGCACAAAAAAGTGTTAAGAACGAAGTAAATAAAAAGCAGTAGATATTTTGCAATATGCAATATGGTTGACATTTTAAGTAATGTGAATCATATCAGGTGGTATAATGGTATGAATATCGGGGAATAAAAATTGTTTTTCGGGTTTTTCGGAGATATATTTTAATAAATATTCGTAGTGAAAATGAGCATGATACAAAGTTCTTATAATAATAGTTTTTCAGTGAAGATTTCTGATACCCTGTAATTTGATAGATATATTCTGTATGGGTGTTTTTTTGGATAGTTTGAACGAGATGTGGATCATCTATATCAGCGAGTTTGATTTTTTGTCCATACTGGGCAGGACGTCCCCGTTTTTTGACAGAACTCGGTTTGCGGGCAAATATAAGACCGCATCGGAAGATAATTTAGCAATCACAGCCAAGCCATATTGTTGTAAAGTACGTATATATCGTGCCACTGCATAAGCACTGTCCAAGACCGCATACTGTACTTGAAGTTGTGGAATAATCTTTATCAAAACGGCAAATACTTTTTCTAACAGCATCTTGAAAGCATGATAAGCAGGCGTATCGGGTTCAGTTTTAACCTCATTTTGACGCCCCTTCGGACGACCCCGTTTCTTTTCTTTTTTCTCAATTTAACTTTATCCACTTGGCTGACAATAATCTGCTCCTGACTTATGCTGTATGACTTCCGTTTCTCTACATCTATCAGACTTAATGCCATAAACGCTATCCCTGATCCTGCTGACATACAGAACTATAAAATCGGTGTTTTCCATGCGTATGTTTTCCACTTTTTTCTATTACCGTTTCGTCTATAGCGATAAGATACTTTTTCCCTTGTTGATATAGTCCTACACAACAATGCCTATTCCAACTATCCCAAAGAAACGAAATAACTGACGCAAACTATACTCACCACAGTATCTGGACAAACTTCTGACCGTAATTTTTCCTTTATTTCTTAAAAAACTTTCTATCCGTGTTAAAAAAATCTGTATGTTTGCCTTGCTTGATGTCTCTTTCAACAGAGAAAAGAGAGTTATATTTTTTTTCATACTGTTTCATACTGTACAAAAGTACAGTTTTTTGTATCTGAAAAATGTCACTCATATTGAATTAGTTATTAGGTGTTTTTTGGGCGTGTCCTTGCCCACGTCTCGCTGCGCTCGTGTGGGCAAGGTCGGCGTGCTACGGGCTGTGCTATCGCTTCGGTGCTTCGCTAACGCTACGCACTGCTCACGCACCCTCCGCATGCCTCACGCACGCAGCAAGTAGACTAATCCCGCTTATTCAAAATGTAACCTTGTAAGTGATTGATAATCAACTTTAAACAAAGTAAAAATTATTTTAATATTGTAAATTATTGAAAATCAATACAAAATAAGGTAAAATTTTGGGAATCAGGGTTAAAGGGTTACAAAAAGTCCATGCATTCAAGGTTTAAACTTGTATGCTTGAAAATGAGTCTAAAACAAGGTAAAATAATCCCACTTAAAATAAGGTAAAAAATTTTAACCTTGTAAGTAGTTGATAACCCGTATTAAACAAGGTAAAGCTAATGTATGTTTAAAAATGAGGTAAAACATGAAAATACCGTTTGCGTGAGGGATACGGAGCATGCCGTTAGGCAGTGCGAAGCGCAGCGTAGCACCGAGCGTGAGCGTAGTGCGCAGTAGCCCGACCCGCAGCGCAGCGAAGGGACACGCCCAAAAAAATAAAATCAATTATTAAATTTAACGTAAGAACTTATCGTATAGTAATACCATAAAACTTTGCACCTCGCGTACCTACTACCATTGTATTCATAAAAACCGCAGGACTAGCTTCTATATTATGTCCCAAGTTTAGTTTAGAAAGAATTTTACCCTGCTTTCCGTCAATTAAAAATACATATCCTTGTGAGTCACATTGAATAAGGTAGAGATTTCCTTGATTATCATACACATCCACAGGTGAAGACCAAGTGTAATTAGGCATTTCTATACGCCATATTTCTTTGCCCGTGCGCGTGTGCAACGCTACCATTAAGCCACCATTAAGATTTTTGTACCTTGCAGGTGAAAAAATAATTAAACTGTCCTTGTCATTTTTGGATAGAATGGGACTGGCTAATAAACCTCCATTCACAGGGTGAGAACCTTGTATAGTACTACACTTGTAAGGAACTTCCCATATAACTTCTCCCGTCAGACCGTGTATTTTACGTAAAAAGGTACTTCCCAATGTACCTTGCTTATCTACTTCGCAGCCTGTGTATAAGTAGGGTATATCTTTTTCTACTTGAAGGAGAATACTGGCATCAGTGTCATCAGTGGCGTCAACAGTCCAAACTGGTTTAAGGGTGCATAAATCTATGCATTGTAAAAAACCATTGTTATCGGCAAAATAGACTAAATTTTTGTAACAAGCTATTGAATTTTCTGTGCCTACTTGTCCTTTTTTAGGTGCTTGGTAGCGATATTTATATACTTTGGGCTGAACGGTAATTGTGGCTTGGGTAAGATTAAATTGTGTATTGAGTTTAATGTAATAAAACAAACCATTTTCTCCATTGAGATACATAGCGTCCGTAAAACGGTTGATTAGTGGGGAGCTGTCAAAAGCACCCCATTTTCGATAGGCAAACTCATCTATACCTTTGATAAAATACAATTCTTTGCCATCAATTAAGCTAAAAATACGAAAGCCGATTTCTCCATTTTGGGGTATCCCCTGACCACAATACAATAGAGGGTATCCTCGTGGGTCTACTGAAACAGATCCTTTGATTGGATTTTTGATATCAATCGGTGGGCGGGAGGGTTTGCCTGTGGCTAAATCTAAAAAATAAATTTTACCGTCCAAAGATGCATAAATAACCTCTACAAAATTTTTATCCTGCTTAAACTGAGATTTGAGGTTCATGATGGATTTGACTTTATCATTCCATTTTACAATAGCGGGTTGTCCTGTCCATCCTGCACCTCCCCCCCATCGTCCGATGCTGCTAGTTGCAAATTCCCACTTGACATGTAACTGAACAGGACTTTGTTTAAGCCGTCCAAATGAGGAACTATTTCTAAAATTGTTACCTCTAAAACATAAAACGCCTTCAATACTATCTGTTATGTAGTAGGGTTCTCGCATAAATTCATCTGTATTGAAGGTATCAGAAATAGGATTTCCGTTAGAAATCCACTGGTATTGAAGTCCTGCAATTTTTTGCGGATTAAACTGTACTTGGATAGGTTTTGGGATGTCGATTTTTTTAGTTTTGGCACTATCGGGTGAGTTTTTTCGAGTAGAGTCTCTTTGTTGGCATTGTGCGAACGTACTTAGGATAATATAAGCACATAGTAGTGATACAATATCTTTTACTGACATGCAGCAAAAATACTTATTTAGTAAGGGTGAGTAGCAGTTTATTTTTGTTTTGTTGCATCAGTTACAAATTTAGGAACTTGATAAATTGCTCATAATTTTGTTCTAATTCTTGCCATTCTATTTCCCTTTGATATGTATTTGCTATTTCGTAGTTAAAACGTTCAAAGGTGGCAATAATATGATTCAGATCCTCTCGATTTATATGCAGGGTTACTTCATAATATCCGTTTTTTGCTACGGATAAAAGAGCGAGTATTCGGGCATTGTTACTTTCTACTATACGGGCTATCTGCCCCACTTCGTACTGCGCGAAGGGAATTTTTAATACAATCAGGCCGCCAGATTCAGACAGAGATAAAGCTTGATAAATGTAGCTTATGACATCATCTCTTGTAATGCATCCGAGATAATCTCCTTTCTTAGATAGAACAGGTAGACAAGTAAGCGCATACTGTTCTAACAAACGCACAGCTTCAAGGATGTGTTGGTGCTCATAAACAAAGGCATTGTTGAGTCTGAGCGTATATTGAGAGAGTTTTTTTTCTGTATCCTCTTCTAGTAAAAAGTCTTCGCTTATCGTTCCAATCCATTTACCCTGCTCCAATACAGGCAGGTGGTTAACCCTGAACTCTTGCATCCAAAGTAGGGCTTGGTTACCTGTGTCAGATAGATCTAAACAAGGCAAGCGTTGTGTTGTTATACTAAGCACATTCTGCATAAACCTCTATCTAATATACAATTATAACGCCATTCGTAGTATTTTGTTTAGAAAAACAAAAAAATAAAGTGAAATTGATTTTTTACCCCATGAATATGAATGATTTAGTGTATAATTAGTCAAAATGTTTTGTATGCTATAACTATCCACCCTAACAGAAAACAGATCCCTCCAATGGGAGTAATAGCCCCTATGCTACGCACACCTGTTATACATAGTACATACAGAGAACCTGAGAAAATCAAAATTCCTGCTAAAAAACAAATTCCTGCCCAGTGATAGCCTTTACCTGCGTATTGCTCTGTCAGATAAGCTACGACAACTATGGCGATTGTATGAAACATCTGATACTTAACCCCTGTATTAAAAATATCAATATAATAATTTTTATCTAATTGTGCTATCAAGGCGTTTTTTACGAGTAGATTTTTTAGTCCATGCGCCCCAAAGGCACCCATTGCCACCGATAAAAAGCCCGAGATAGCACCTATGATTAACCAGATCTTGTTCATGCTACAAAATAAAACAAAATATTAGAAACTCTCAACAATAAAACATAGTTTTTGAAAATGAAAAACCGCTTTTTAGATTAAATTATTAACGAGCAACAAAAAAATGTTAGCCTATGTCTTGTTTTTTTTTAGAATAGAGTTTATATTTGCACAACTTTCAACATAATCTGTAACAAAATATGAGCAAAGAAGCGAAAGACAAACCTTTTCACTATAATTTAAGACAACTTCGTAAGAGGGCGGGACTGACGCAAGGTGCCCTGGCAGAGAAGTTAAATCTTAAACGCGCAGTGATTGGTGCGTACGAAGAGGGTAGAGCAGAGCCTAAAATTGAAAATCTTATAAAGATAGCCAGCTTTTTCAACAAAACAGTTGACGAGCTAGTAGGTAGCATCATTGATTTAGACAATCCTACTCCTAAGAAAGACCGTTTACGCATTTTAGCTATAACAGTAAATGAAAAAGACCGCGAAAATATAGAAGTCGTAGGTGCAAAAGCACAAGCAGGATATCTTGCTGGATATAGCGATCCTGAGTATATTAGCAGTCTACCCAAAATGAGCATACCTTACCTTAAAGGTGGCACATACAGAGCTTTTGAGGTAGAAGGCGATAGCATGCATCCTACTTTAGAACCTGGTGACATGGTCATTTGTAAGTTTGTTGAAAACTATACGTGGATACAAGACCATGCTATGTATGTAGTCGTGTCTGATGAAGGTATCGTTGTTAAGCGAATCAAAATGCATAAAACACAAAATTTATTAGAATTGATATCAGATAACAAGTATTATCCTCCTTACAAGGTTCATTTAGAAACCATTCGGGAGATATGGCAAGTACAAAGCCGTATGACTTCCCATATCAGTTCGCCTGATGACTTACACAAACGTCTGAACAAATTAGAAGAGCTAGTCTGGTCTTTACAGGAAAAACTTAAAAAAAGATAAGTAAATGCGCAGACTTTTATTATCTTTTCTTTAATGAGAATGTAAATCACAGTATCTCTGACTAAGTGAGCTATAATCCCACGCTTTGTGCAAGTCGCTGTAACTTACACTTCTCAAACGTCTTATACAGCCATACGACGCGTATATTAAGCAGTCTACTTAGCCTTTAGTATTTATTTTAGTATTTACCGATTTTTAATAATTTTTGGGCGTGTCCTTGTGGGCGTTACGCTGCGCGTATGCCCACAAGGTCGGCGTGCTACGGGCTGCGCTATCGCTTCGGTGCTTCGCTACGCTACGCACTGCCGATGCACCCTCCGCATGCCTCACGCAATAACACGCCACAAGTACCCTAACTCTATTTATTGAAAGTTTAACTTTGTAAATACCTCAAAATCAAGCTCAAACAAGGTAAAAGTACATTTAATCAATGTTGTAAATACCTGAAAACTAATTGAAAATAAGGTAAAAGTTGAGTATTCAAGGTTAAAGGCTCGTAAAAATCTGCGTATTCAAGGTTTAACCTTGCACATGCTTGAATATCAATGAAAAATAAGATAGGCAAATGCGATTGAAGCAAAGTAAAAATTTTAACTTTGTAAGTGCTTCATAATGAACATTAAACAGGATAAAGCAAACGCGCGTATGGTAAGCAGTTAAAACACCAAAATGCAGCTTGCGTGAGGGATACGGAGCATGCCGTTAGGCAGTGCGCAGCGCAGCGTAGCACCGAAGCGAAAGCGTAGTGCGCAGTAGCCCGACCCGAGCGTAGCGAGGGACACGCCCAAGAATAAAAGCTGATTTTTGAAATAATTTATCAGACTCGCAACTTGTGATAAATTGGCAGGGACTATTTGTACCTAAAAATTATTCTTCCTCTTGTAAGGTCGTAGGGAGATATTTCTACTCTTACTTTGTCGCCAGGTAGAATTTTAATATAGTGCAAACGCATTTTTCCAGATATCGTTGCCAGAATAACTAAGTTATTTTGAAGTTCTACTCTAAACATGGCATTAGGGAGGGCTTCTATAACCGTTCCGTCTTGTACAATAGCGTCTTGTTTAGCCATAGATAGTTACGTTGGTTAGTTGCTCTATTTCTGCAAAGGTAGTTAAAATTTCTGTATGGTCATTAAAAATTGCGACAGTATGTTCAAATTGTGCAGAAGGCTTTCGGTCTGAGGTAAAAACAGTCCATTTATCTGGTGCTATTTGAATATGATGTTTTCCTGCATTTACCATAGGTTCTATGGCTAAAACCCAGTTAGACTGGAACTGTTTTCCTTTACCTTTTATACCATAGTTAGGGACATCAGGAGGCTCGTGAAGTTTAAGCCCTACCCCATGCCCTACCATGTCTCTGACTACTGAAAAGCCGAAGCTTTCTACATAGCTTTGTACAGCATGCCCTAAGTCGCCAAGTCTATTGCCTACCTTCGCCTGCGCTATGGCACGGTTAAGTGCTTCTTTTGTTACACGTAATAGTTTTTCCTTTTCTGCACTAACTTCACCCACTGCGAAGGTATAAGCAGAGTCACCTACATACCCTTCTAATACTACCCCACAATCTATGGATATAATATCACCTTCTTTGATAATAGTTTTTGCGGAGGGAATTCCATGTACCACAATTTCATTGATGGAAGTGCATATACTACCTGGAAAAGGAGGCGTGTCCTTATCAAAAGTATAACCTTTGAATATGGGTGTTCCGCCGTTGTCCCGAATAAAGGTATCTGCAATTTTATCTAAATAGAGAGTAGATACTCCTGGGCGGATGTATCTACCTACTTCGGCGAGCGTCGCACTTACTAATTGACAACTTTTTTTGATTTTTTCTATTTGCTCTTCTGTTTTTTTGATAGGTTGCCCTTTTGCCATATTTTCTCACTCTAATAAGACAAACATCATCATCAAAATCATATTTGAGAGGTTACCATAATTCCTTTTTCCTGGCGCCCTTTTAACCTACCTGATTGCATTAAGCCATCGTATTTTTTCATTATCAAGTAGCTTTCTATCTGTTGTAGAGTATCTAAAACTACACCTATTACAATTAGAATAGAAGTGCCACCATAGAAGTCTGCGAATTGGGCTTGAACACCCCCTACTCTTGCAAAAGCAGGTAGTACTGCAATAGCTGCTAAGAACAGCGATCCAGGTAGTGTGATACGTGTTAGGATGGTGTCGATGTACTCGGCAGTAGGTTTGCCGGGTTTTACTCCTGGAATGAATCCGCCGTTTCGTTTCATGTCATCTGCCATTTGAATAGGGTTGATGATGATAGCTGTGTAAAAATAGGTGAATAAGATTATGAGTAAAGCTAATAAGATATTATACAAAATGGCAGTGGGGTCTGATAAAGCTCTTAACACAGAAGAGGTGGATGCAGTTTCAGGGAAGAACTGCGCAATGGTAGCAGGAATGTAAATGATAGATTGTGCGAATATTATTGGCATGACTCCCGCAGTGGCAATCTTCAAGGGTATGTACTGCCTAGTTCCCCCATACATTTTGTTACCAATAATGCGCTTAGCATATTGAACAGGGATTTTTCTGGTACCCTGTGTAAGCAAAATAACTGCCATTATTACGCCAAACAAAGCGGCTAACTCTAACAAAAATACTATCAGTAAATTGTCCTCTTTGCGAGATAAAAATTCTTGGAAGAGAGCAGAGGGTAAACGAGAAATGATACCTACGGCAATAATTAAAGAAGTTCCGTTGCCAATACCTTTCTCTGTTATTCGTTCGCCGAGGTACATTACCAACATCGTTCCTGAGGTAAGGCATATAACAGTGGATATCCAGAATAAGCCGTCAGAGATAATGATGGCGTTGCCTGCTATGCTTCTTAAATTCACTACATATCCCGCAGATTGTAAAAAGGTTACTAATATGGTCAGGTAACGAGTGTATTGGTTAATTTTTTTTCTACCATCTTCCTCTCTTTGTAATTTTTGTAGGTGAGGCATGGCAATTCCGAGAAGCTGCATAATAATAGAAGCAGAGATGTATGGCATAATACCTAATGCAAAGACAGAGGCTTTGAAAAAAGAACCTCCTACAAAAAGGTCTAGTAGGCCAAGTATGCCCTCTTTCTGTCCTGCACTTTTTACTCCTGCTTCTAATAAAACAGGGTCAATTCCAGGTAGAACTATAAATGAACCTATTCGATAAATAAGCAGCAGTCCTAGCGTGTAGAGAATTCTTCTTTTGAGTTCCTCTATTTTGAATATATTTTGAACGGTTGTAATCAAACGCTTCATATATTATACTTGGGTAGCAAGACCACCTAATTTTTCAATAGCTTCTTTTGCAGACTGGCTGAAAGCCGCTGCTTTTACTTCAATTTTAGCTTTAAGTTCCCCGCGCCCTAATATTTTTACAGGCGCAGACTGTTTGGAGATTAATCCTTTTTGAATTAGAAAATCTCTGTCAATTACAGTTACGCCTGGGTTATCATCTACTAATTTTTGAAGTACGTCTAAGTTTATAGGTGAGTACTCTTTACGAAATGGATTTTTAAATCCATATTTAGGGATACGTCTTTGGAGTGGCATTTGACCACCTTCAAAACCTCGTTTTTGTGAATAACCAGACCGAGACTTGGCTCCTTTGTGTCCGCGACCTGCTGTATTACCTAGTCCGCTTCCGGGTCCGCGTGCGATACGCTTACGAGACTTTACTGAACCTTTTGCAAATTTCAAACTGTGTAGTTTCATAGCACTTAAATTTTTTCTATTTTTACCAAATGTGATACCTTTCTGATGATTCCCTCTATTTGTGGGGTGAGATTAACCTCTTTTGACTGTCCTCTCTTTTTTATACCTAGTGCAAGTAGATTTCTTTCTTGCTTCAAACTAGCACCAATGGTACTTTTTATTTGTGTAATTCTCACTTTTGTCATAAAGTAAGCCCTCCTTTTTTAGCCTTTAAGTACTTTAGACGGAGTAATACCTCTATGTTCTGCTATGGTATTGACATTTCTTAGCATTTGTAGTGCTTTTATTGTAGCTTTTACTACATTGTGGGGATTAGATGAGCCTAATACTTTGCATAACACGTCTTTAACTCCTACACTTTCCAGTACGGCACGCATAGCGCCCCCTGCGATAACGCCTGTTCCAGGTGCTGCAGGGCGCAGTAAAACGCGAGTGGCACTATGTTTTGCAATAACTTCGTGAGGAATAGTGTTTCCTAGAATACTTACTTTAACTAAATTCTTTTTAGCATCATCTGTACCTTTGCTAATAGCATTCGTAACTTCTGATGCTTTACCCAAGCCATGGCCTACTGTGCCATTCCCGTCACCAACTACTACAATAGCACTGAAACTAAATCTACGTCCTCCTTTTACCACCTTAGCAACACGACCTACATACACCAAATGTTCTTTAAGTTCCATCTCGCTGGCTTTTGGCTTTTTAACTTCTGAGATATATTTATCTTTTTTCTCGTATGTTTTTTCCTCTGACATAATGTAGCTTGCAAAATTACAACTTTTTATTTTGGAATTAAAATTCTAGCCCTCCTTCTCGTGCAGCTTCGGCTAATGCTTTTACTCTACCATGATACAAAAAGCCCCCTCTATCGAACCAAACCTTGGTTATGCCTTTTTCTTTAGCGCGCTCTGCAATGAGTTTTCCGACTAATTTGCTTTTCTCTGTCTTTGTTATTTTTTGCCCAAGTATATCTTTTTCACGAGAGCAAGCTGATGCCAGCGTCCTACCCTGTGTATCATCAATAATTTGGGCGTAGATCTCCGCATTACTACGGAAGACAGACAGCCGTGGGCGATCCGAGCTCACGATTCTGCGCTTTTTGATACTTTTTCGTATCTTTTCTCTACGTTTTTCTTTTTTCAAAGACATATAAGTTTTTAGGTATAAGAAAGTTATATGTTAATTATTTTCCTTTACTAGCTGATTTGCCTGCTTTTCTACGTAGTACCTCACCAACAAACTTGATACCTTTCCCTTTGTATGGTTCAGGTTTCCGGAAAGACCTGATTTTAGCCGCAACATGACCTATCAATTGTTTGTCTATGCTCTTGAGAATAATAATTGGATTTTTACCTTTTTCTGATACAGTTTCTACACTTACTTCGGGAGGTAGTGCAAAAAATATACTGTGTGAGTAGCCTAGACTTAATTCCAAAATTCCGTTCTTAGCCTCTGCTTTGTAGCCCACCCCAACTAATTCCATTTGTTTCTCAAAGCCTTTGGATACGCCTTCAATCATGTTAGAAATTAAAACTCTGCTTAACCCATGTAAAGCCTTATGCCTCTTTTGATCTGTAGGGCGCTCTACTCTCACTTGATTGTTTTCTACAATCACTTTCATCTCTGGGTCAATTTTAGTAGACAAAGTGCCTTTACTGCCTTTCACAGTAACTTCATTAGAAGGACTTACCTTCACTTCTACTCCTTGTGGAATTAAAATAGATTTCTTGCCTATACGTGACATAGTTCTTTAAATTTTAGTAGACATAACACAGTACTTCACCCCCTACATTTAGTTCTCGAGCTTGCTTATCGCTGATAATACCCTTAGGAGTGGATAGAATAGCTATCCCCATACCATTGAGAACACGTGGTAAATTTTTTACGGACGAATACTTACGTAAACCAGGAGAACTTACTCGTACTATGGCGTTGATTGCTGGAACCTTAGTTTGAGGGTGATACCGAAGTGCTATTTTCAGAATATTCTGAGGTTTGTTCTCTACTACCTTGTAGTTAAGAATAAAGCCATTTTCTTTTAATACTTTTACAATAGCCACCTTTTGTTTAGAGGAAGGAATCTCTACAAAGCGATGACCAGCCATAACGGCGTTGCGGATACGAGTTAATAAATCTGCAATTTTATCTGTATTCATAGACTTTTTCTTTTTACCAACTTGCTTTTGTTACACCTGGAATCTTCCCGTTCATTGCCAATTCACGAAACATGTTCCTGCATAAGCCGAATCTGCGTAGATATCCGCGGGGGCGCCCCGTGATTTTGCACCGATTTCTTAAACGAACAGGAGACGCATTACGGGGAAGTTTGGCTAAAGCTAAAACGGCTTCTATATCTCCTTTCCGTATGCGATCTTTTAACGCAGCCCTGCGACTAGCATACTTGGCTACTGTTCTTTCCCTCTTGCGCTCTCGCGCCTTCATACTTTCTTTTGCCATACTCTAATCTTGTTTTGCTATACTTTTGAAAGGTAATCCTAATTCTTTTAATAACTGTAACGCTTCCTCATCTTTCTGAGCGGAGGTTACAAAAGTGATATCCATACCTGCAATTTTACTAATTTTATCTACATTAATCTCAGGAAAGATAATCTGTTCCTTTATGCCCAAAGTATAGTTACCTCTACCATCAAAACCTTTTTCATCTATTCCTTTGAAATCCCTTACTCGCGGCAAAGCTACTGTAATCAAGCGATCTAAAAACTCATACATTTTATCCCCACGTAAGGTAACTTTGCACCCAATCGGTATATTTTTTCTTAATTTGAAGTTAGAAATATCTTTCTTAGAGCGTGTAGCTACTGCTTTTTGCCCTGTAATTTTGGCAAACTCTTCTAAAGCCGCATCTACCATTTTTTTATCAGATGTGGCTTCGCCTATGCCTCTATTGAGTACAATTTTTTCAAGTCTGGGGACTTGCATTACATTTTTGTATCCAAAATGCTTCATTAAAGCGGATACTATTCTTTCTCTGTACTCTTTTTTTAGTCTAGGTTGATACATACTTACTTTTTTAACCTCCTCTCTACTTATTAGGTATAATTTCTCCACTTTTCTTTGCATAGCGTACGTAGCGTTCTACTCCGTCTTTTCCTGTTACTAACTTTCTACCTATACGTGTAGGTTTGCCTGTCTTGGGGTCAATTACTTGTAGTTTAGATACATGAATATAATCATTGAACTCAATAATCCCTCCCTTAGGATTTTGTTGAGTTTGTTTAGTGTGTTTATATTTGACGTTCAAACCATCTACAATAGCACGTTGTTTTTTAGGATCTACCTCTAAAACAGTTCCTACTTTACCTTTTATAGCGTAGTTACCGCTGAGCACCTTTACGGTATCTCCCTTGCGGATGTGTAATTTATTTTGTTTGTTATATTTTCGCCTTGACATGATGTTCTCCTTTCTTATCTTAATCTCATAAAACCTCAGGGGCGAGTGAGATTATCCTTGAAAATTCTTTTTCTCTAAGTTCGCGTGCCACAGGTCCGAATATACGAGTACCGCGAGGTTCGTTTTGATTGTTGATAATGACAACCGCGTTATCATCAAAGCGAATGTATGACCCATCCCTGCGTTTGATAGGGCGCTTGGTACGTACTACTACTGCCTTAACCACATCATGCATTTTTACTGTGCCATTAGGCAGAGCATCTTTTACTGAAGCGATGATGATATCTCCTACCGAAGCGTATCGCCTTTTAGAACCCCCTAAAACTCTGATGCAGAGCACTTCTCTTGCACCTGTGTTGTCTGCTACTACTAATCTGGACTCTTGCTGTATCATAGTTTTTTCAAATTAAGATTGAGTAACGGTTGTTAGTTTTTACTTAGCCCTCTCAATAATCTCGACCAAACGCCATCTCTTTCTCCGAGAAAGGGGGCGAGTCTCCATAATTCTTACTGTATCTCCAAGTCCTGCGGTATTCCCCTCGTCATGTGCCATGAACTTTTTGGAACGAGTTACAAACTTGTTGTACTTAGGATACTTAACCTTACGCTCCGTAAGCACTACGATACTTTTGTTCCCTGCTATACTTACTACTTTACCTATGCGTTCTTTTCTAAAGTTTCTTTCTATCTTAGGTTTATCTGAGTTTTCCATATCTCTTTACTTTGACTCTGATTGATTATTTCTTTCTTTTTCTGTGATGATGGTAAGCATTTGTGCAATTTCTCTGCGCATTCTTTTGAATTCGGATGTTTTTTCTATGCCTACAACAGCATGGTCAATTTTCATTTTGTTCAAGGTACGTTTGTGTTCTTGAACTTTATTTTTCAATTCTTCTATACTCATTTCTCTCATCTCTGTTACTTTCATATTTTATTGTCCTCCTTCAACATAATCAGGTCTGACTACAAACTTAGTTTTGATAGGTAACTTTCCTGCTGCCAAACGGAACGCTTCTTTTGCCACTTCTGTGGGTACTCCGTCTATTTCAAACATAATTCTGCCAGGTTTTACAACAGCCACCCAGTGATCCAGAGAACCTTTACCTTTACCCATACGTACTTCTGCGGGTTTTGCGGTGATAGGTTTGTCGGGAAATATCAAGATCCATACTTTGCCGTCGCGCTTCATGTAACGAGTCATGGCAATGCGTGCCGCTTCTATTTGTCGTGCGGTGATGCGTGCAGGTTCTAATGCCTTTAATCCAAAGCTGCCGAAGGATACTTTTGTACCCCTACTGGCGTTTCCTTTGATAGGCATTTTATGCTGCTTCCGATACTTAGTTCTTTTTGGTTGTAACATCTTTATCTACATTTATCTACGTTATTTTTTACCCTTAAGGAGAAGGGTTATTCTAAAAGGGACTGCAAAGTTATGGCAAAAGTTTACTTGTGTCAAGTTATTTTATAAAGTTTTTCGAAGTAGGCGTGTTTTTGCAAGATATTTCACTATTTGAAATCATGATTATGCAACAAGTTAAATTATTTTATTAAAGATTTATTTATTTTTTGGGCGTGTCCCTTCGCTGCGCTTCGGGTCGGCGTGCTACGGGCTAACGGTGCTGCGCCCCACCCGCCCACCCCCTGGTCATGGGGTTGAGGGTGGGCGAGGGGCTTCGCACCAAGCCTAACGGCTTGCCCTCCGCATGCCTCACGCAAGCAGCAAGTAAACTACCCTCACTTATTCAAAATTTAGCTTTGTAAGTACCTGAAAATATAGTTCTTCACAGCCCATCAAATGTTGAAGGCTTAAGGTAAGTCCGTGTATTCAAGATTTAACCTTATAAATGCTTGAAAATCAAGATAAAATGAGTGCTGTTCAAACAAGATAAAAAATTTTTACCTTGTAAGTATTTGATAATCAATGTTAAACAAGGTAAAGCAAAGATGCGTTTAAGGACAAGGTAAAACATTTGAAGGCTGCTTGCGTGAGGCATGCGGAGGGTGCGTAGCAGTGCGCAGCACCGAAGCGATAGCGTAGCCCGCAGCACGCCGACCTTGCCCACACGAGCGCAGCGAGACGTGGGCAAGGACACGCCCAAAAAATTAAGAACCTTACTTGCTAAGATGAATTTTTATGCAAAGCAAAAAAATATATTTTTCTGGCGTGTCTCTTGCCGCACTCGGGTCAGAGCGTTTAACACTGCACTTCGCTTCGTAATGCTCTTAATAGCACTGTCGCACAGTTTTTATTGATATATATTGATATACTGTTTTAGTTTTTTAAACAATGGCACACGTACTGACGCAGCATAACCAGCACCCTCTTGTTGATTTTTTGGTTGTAGCAAGAGGACTGAAAAGCGGAAAGAGCGGGATTCGAACCCGCGGTACGCTTTTGGCGTACACACGCTCTCCAGGCGTGCACCTTAAACCACTCGGTCATCTTTCCTTGTGTAGCGCAAAGATACGAACTTTTATTTAATTACCAAGTTTTTATGAAGACTTTTTGCGAATATGGGACGCGATTACCACCTTGTCTGAATAGATATTGGATATAAAAAACTTTCCGTAATGCACTATTATGCGAGATTTGTGCAACATTGTCAAAAAGGACTTCAAAAATGCTTATGCAATAAATTTATTGCGCACTATGCGTTCGCTTCGGTGCTGCGCTCCACACTGCCTAACGGCATGCTCCGTATCCTTCACGCAGATGACCTGTGCAATGATGTCTTTACCTTGTTTAAGCTTGAAGTACAACCACTTACAAACTAAAACTTTGCATAACATACAGAGAAACGATAGTTTGAGAGATCTCTTGCGTGAGGCATGCGAAGGGCAAGCCGTCAGGCTTGGTGCGAAGCGTAGCGCAGCACCGTCAGCCCGCAGCACGCCGACCTTGTGGGCATACGCGCAGCGTAACGCCCACAAGGACACGCCCAAAAAAATAAAAAAAATACCCCTCATAACTCGGGCATCTTCTCCATCGCAATATTGTCCTCTAACCCTAACGACTTTAAATAAACATCCGTTATCTCAATACTGCTGTGCCGCAATTGCTTCTGAATACTTTTATACTTTTAATGTCAATCCCGCTCTTGTACGCATGCACAACCCCCGTGTGCTTCCAAGAATACAACGTGTATTCATCCGAATAACCTAACTTTTTCAAAACTTGCTTGAACCGCCTACTCATATAATCCTCAGGTAAGATATACTTGCCTGGGGCTTTTTATTTGGAAACAAATAATAATCAACTTCTTATAACTTCTCACTTTTAGGAATAACTAACCTGGCTAACTTATACGGAGGCTTACTACTCATAGTTTTTACTACCCCAAATTTATCAAAAATTGACGCAATAACTGACGCAAAAAAATCAAAATCATCCCTAAATAATGAAATTTCAAAGGAAATAGGAGTGTAACAATCCCTTGTTGTGGTTACAAAATCCGTATTTAGCTTGTTTGAGATAAGGGATAAATTTATCTACTATCATAATGCTGTTTTAAGTTAATCAAGGTTAAAAAGGACAGGCATAGAAGGGACAGCATCACTTTCAAATGGGCTTAATCCCAAGTGTAGAGCATACAAGCCATCTTCAAGTGTATCAGGAATTTGGCAAAGTTCAGTAATGGT
>JANWVE010000059.1 GCA_025057675.1 Bacteroidia bacterium | reverse complement strand
GAACAACTCTTTCGTGCTTGTCATATAACTCTTCGAGGTTAAACACCTTCAAATTGCTATTAGCCACTTTATTGATTATTTCGCCTGATACTTGTAACTCTTCCATACTTTTTTAACACGAAGTAAATAAAAATCTATCTGTATAACGAATTTTTATGTGAAATGTTGTGAAAAAAGTTTGTATACTTTTGTAAAAGTGCATTTTTACTTGGTAGAAGGAGTGTTATGGTTAAGAAGAGAGGCATGCAGGTTTATGTGGGAACATGGGGGATTTTTGTATTTTTTGGGCGTGTCCTTGCCCACGGCTCGCTGCGCTCGTGTGGGCAAGGTCGGCGTGCTGCGGGCTGACGGTGCTACGCCCCCCCCCCCCCCCCCCCCGCGACGGGGAAAAAAAGGGGGGGGGGGGGCCCCACCCCCTGGGCAAGGGTAAAAGCGTGGGCGAGGGCTTCGCACCAAGCCTAATGGCTTGCCCTTCGCATGCCTCACGCAAGCGCCAAGTACTCTAACCCATTTATTAGAAATGTAATCTTGTAAGTACCTGATAATGAACAATAAATAAGGTTAAAATATATTTTGACCTTGTAAACATTTGAAAATGAGTCCAAAACAAGGTAAAGCTTATTTAAGCAGGGTTAAGAGGGTGTGTAAAGTTTATATATTCAAGGTTTAATCTTGTACATACTTGAAAATGAGCAAAATACAAAGTAAAATAATAGTGTTTCAAGTAGGATAAAAAACTTTAACCTTGTAAATGTTTGATAATCAATATCAAACAAAGTAAAGCAAGGACATGTACAAAAGTCGAGTAAAACATCAAAAATCTGCTGCGTGAGGCATGCGAAGGGTGCGCCAGCAGTGCGAAGCGCAAGCGAAGCACCGAAGCGATAGCGCAGCCCGTAGCACGCCGACCCGAAGCGCAGCGAAGGGACACGCCCAAAATAAAAAGCAGTACATAATCTAATTTATTTGTCAGATTATTTTGAGGTATAATCTACCAGATATCTCATAATCCAAAATTTTTTATCTCTTATTCGTATTTGCTACGTTTAAGATAAATTTACATCATTTTGAAAAGACTACCACGCTTTTTTATACTTTTACAAAGTGTGCATTATGAATGAAATTATCATCAGTAGAGTTGACTCCATTGGTGATGTAGTGCTAACACTACCTATGTGTGGCATTATCAAAAAACACTTTCCAGAGGTCAAAATTACCTTTTTGGGTCAATCTTATACACAACCTGTTATATTAACCTGCGAATACGTAGATAACTTTGTAGATGTAAAAAACCTCACTAATTATACTCCTACCGCAGAGGTAATAATACATGTATTTCCCCGTAAAGATGTTGTCCGATGGGCTTATCAAAAGAAAACTCCCGTACGTATATGTACTTACAGTCGTTTATATGCGTGGCTGTATGCAAATAAATTAGTCCGTTTACATCGCAAAAACTCTACACTCCACGAAGCACAATTGAATTTAAAGCTGCTCAAGCCTTTGGGGATATCCACAGACTACTCCTTATCTGAACTTTGTTCGTACTACGGAATGACAAAAATACCTCCTCTACCGAACGATATCCACACCTTACTCTCTTCTGATAAAGAAAATTGGGTTATTCATCCCACTTCACAAGGGAGTGCAAGAGAATGGGGACTATCTAAATACAAAGAGCTAATTCATCAACTTGATCCTAAAAGATACAATGTATTCATTACAGGAACAGAAAGAGATAAAAGCTACCTTACAGAGTGGTTAAAGACCCTTCCAGGATTTGTACATGACCTTACAGGAAAGTTATCTTTACAGGATTTGATTGCTTTTATTTATCATATAGATGGGTTGGTTGCAGGAAGTACAGGTCCTTTACACATTGCAGCGGCATTAGGTAAAAAAGCCATAGGCATTTATCCTTCTATTCGTCCGATGCATCCAGGTCGATGGCAACCTATAGGTAAGCAAGCGGAATATATATATATAGAAAAAAATTGCTCATTATGCAAAAAAACACCAAGTCATTGTGCTTGTCTGCAAAGTATAACTCCCGAGATGGTTGTGAGTAAGATGAAAAACATTAAATAGTTTGACTTTCTGGATATGCTTTTGTGGCATTAGGGCAGAAAACGCCTATAAGAAGACATCAAAAAGATAAAATAAGAAGGTTAAAATATCCATAATTTCTTTAAGTCTTGCCAAGTAATGGTCTTTGTAACAAACAAAAAGACTAAAAACATAGATAAAAATAGCATTTTTACAAGTACTTGTATAAAGAGTGTAAAGTGTAAAAAACTGGTAATTGCTACAGCGGCGCTAGTTAAAATCATACTAATCAGAATTATCAAAAAAGCCTGCCTAAAATTATATGGAATATAGTAGTCTTTTTGAGAACGATAAAAAACATAAATAGGCATCATAATCTGCGCAATCAAAGTGCTCACTGCTGCACCCTCCTTACCATACACAGGTACCATGATAGCACAAAGTACAGCAAATAAACAGGCAGATACAAACAAAACTTTAAGTAATGGTAGAATTGTTTTTTTAATAGCACTGCCAATCATGCCAATATGAGTTAAACCAATAAAAATTTGAGAATACACTAGGATAACAGCCGTATATTGAGCTTCATAATACTTTGGGTGGGTGAATAAAATTAATGCTTCCTTTGTGAACATGCCTACCAACATGCTTATTAAGCCTATCGCTGCACAGTAAAGAATAAGTACACGAGCATAAATACTTTTTGCATTTTCATTTTGAATAATAGACATAGCAAACGGCGTCCAAGCTTGTTGAAAAGTACTTACTATCAAAGCTATTAGTGAGGCAATAGCTGCTCCAATATTAAACAAGCCAACCTCGTCTTTTGATTGGCAGAGTATATATATGAAATATCCAACCGAGTTGTTGAGTATCCAGTATAAAATGTTGGAAGGAATACCAGGAATAACATATAAAAGCATAGGTTTGAGTAAATGTACATCAAAATAAAAAGGTATTAACCACTTATAAATTAAGATAGTCGCTATCACTGCCATAATTAATTGCGCAGCACTTGCTCCTAAAAATACTCCCTCTACTCCCATACCTTGTTTTACTACCATAAAAATCGTAATTCCTGCGGTTAGTACGCCCAACACAGTATTAAACACAGCTAATGAAATGGCTTTATCTTCTATTCTGAATAAAGTGTTAATATAAGTGCCAAAGAGACTAGATACAATTGACAGAGCAATATATTGAAATAAAATGTGATGGTTGCTGCTTCCTAAGATAAGTTTGGATAAAGGAACTGCGAAGTAAAAAATACAAAGAGAAATGATGGTAGTAAATACTAACGTAGAATATAGCCAACTGCCCACCACTCTACGCTTATAGGATAATTGGTCGGACTCCCAGAACCATCTATGAACAGCCGCATCTAGGTTCAAGGTGCAAAAAATGTATATTAGTGTATAAAAATTCGTAGCTAAGTTAATAATTCCATACTCTGCGGGAGAGAACGTTCTTGTATAAATAGGCACTAAAAAGATGTTTATAGACTTGCTAATAGCACCTGCTAGTCCATATACTATACTATCCGATAAAAGTTTTTTGATGCTTCCCATGTTTGGCTCCACGAATATACTTCTTGCATAAGATGTTTAATTTTTTCTGTATGAGATACAAGCGGCGAACATAATGTTTATGCGATAGTATTTTATCTCTTTCGTTGCACGGCGCTATAATGCAGGCAAAGATATACTAAAAAATTATAAGAATCTAATTTTATGTCTCATTCATAAATACAAATTGTTTGTTGTTTAATGTTAAACCTAAAAAATAATTTGACCTTTCGATCATGCCCCTTCACTGCGCTAGGGACACGCCCAGAAAAGTAAAGTTATTTTTTTAGATCTAATACAATTATCAGCTTAACGTTTTTTCCTCTTCATAAAAAATAAAACATACGCGGAAAAACATAAAAAAATAGATAGAATAATAACTAAAAAGTTATTAAGAATTTTAATCCCAAAGTCATAAAAATTCATGCCATTACTCATGAAAAACCATAAAACTTGATATATAATAATCAATGGAATAAAATATGAGAGTATCCATGGAGGACTACTTTGGTTAAGGTCAAAATCCTTGTCCTCTTCTATTGTTCTACCTAACAAAAAAATAAGCCAATAATATCTGATATACATAAGCGTACAGGATGAAAAAGCATGGTATCCCAGAGATTGTGTAAAAATGTCTTGTATAAGTCCCACACTAAACGCAACAAGGACTCCAAAAGTTCTACTTATCTGTAAAGGAAACAACATGATGATAATGACATGCAAATTAGGAGGGGGCAGCAAATTAATACGCAAATTATTTATCACTAAAATTTGTGTTAAAAAGATAATCAAGTATTTCACCCAAAACAATGAATCTTTTAGACTCATACCTCAAATTGTTTTTATTCATGGGGTAGTATGC
Organism: Bacteroidia bacterium; assembly: GCA_025057675.1. Classification (GTDB taxonomy): domain Bacteria; phylum Bacteroidota; class Bacteroidia; order JANWVE01; family JANWVE01; genus JANWVE01. The sequence goes on along the minus strand of JANWVE010000059.1, from coordinate 10,533 downwards.
TTTTTTCTAACATTTCTAAATCTCCCCTGGTTTTATGATGAGTTATATATACATCGCTTAGTTGAGAGAAATTAGTGCTTAAATTCACAGTTATATCAAAGAAATTTATACCTGCTTTTTGTACCTGGACTAATCTACCCACCAAAATTCCATCGGGAAATATATTTGCGTAGCTGGAGGTAACTACTACGTCATCAGGTTGAATAAGTACATGCGCAGGAATATAATTGAGTTTAGCTGTAGTGATTTTATCGCCTTTCCACTCTAAAATACCGACAGAACCTTCTACACTAGTTTTTACTCTGATTTTAGTATTTTTATTCAGAACACTAGCTGCTACACAGTAATTTTTATTTACGGCTATCACAATACCTACAACTCCCTGCGCGCAAATTACTCCATCCCCCTTAGCAACCCCATCCTGACTACCTGCATTGAGTGTAATAAAGTTATATTGTTTATGTATAGTCTGATTTACCACACGGGCAGGAATGAAAGTCCAATCTGAATTGAAATGTAAGGTATCAGGCAACTTAGGAAAAGACAACTTACGAATAAGATAGTTTTTATACATTATCTCTTGGCGCAAGCGAAGATTCTCCGCCCTTAAAGCTTCATTCTCCTGACGAGTATAATATCGCTTCATGAGTTTTGACCTAATCGCTTCTATGTAACTACTAGTAAGGGAAGCATAATTATGAAAAGTCTCATTGTTTTTTTGATTGTACTGAACAGAAATGACCAAAGATAAAACAGAAAGTGCCAGCCAAACCAAGGTTACCTTAAAGCGAGTTAAAAGCAAGAATAAATTACGCATATTGTAAGCGAAGTTAAATCTTTACATTTTATCCGACTTTATCAAATGTTTTAGTAATGTGTTCTACAATGTATTGAATATCTGCCAAGGTAATTACTATTTTTTTAACATTTTTACCAGGTAAATCATACATATATTCCAACATAATCTGCTCCACGATACTTCTTAAACCTCTTGCTCCTAATTTCAAAGTGTATGCAGCATTAACAATATATTCTAATACCTGATTGTCAAATTCTAAGGTAATACCTTCCATTTCAAATAGTTTTTGGTACTGTCTAATGATTGCGTTTTTAGGTTCTGTAAGTATAGCCCTAAGAGCCTCTTTATCTAGTGGGTTAAGATAAGCAATTACAGGTAAGCGGCCTAACAGTTCAGGAATTAAGCCGAATTTACGTAAGTCCTGCGCTTGCACATATTCGATAATGTTGTCTTTTTGGGTTTTTTGTGTCAGAATTTGTGTAAAGCCTATTTTACTCACGTTCACCCTTTGGGCAATAATTTTATCTAAACCGTCAAATGCACCCCCGCAAATAAATAAAATGTTCTGTGTATTTACTTGAATGAAACTTTGCTCGGGATGCTTTCTTCCTCCTTTAGGTGGAACATTAGAGATAGTACCTTCTAATAATTTAAGTAAAGCTTGTTGTACTCCCTCTCCCGAAACATCTCTCGTAATAGAAGGATTATCAGATTTGCGGGCAATTTTGTCTATTTCATCAATATAAACGATACCCCTTTCTGCGGCGGCTACATCATAATCGGCTGCTTGTAATAAACGCGTTAATATAGTTTCAACATCTTCGCCCACATATCCTGCTTCTGTAAGCACAGTAGCGTCAGCAATACAAAAGGGTACATTTAGTAATTTAGCGATTGATTTAGCCAAAAGAGTCTTACCTGTGCCAGTTTCTCCTACTAATAGAACATTGCTTTTTTCTATTTCTACTTCAGTATTATTTGAAGTATCTTGATATATTCGCTTGTAGTGATTATACACTGCTACCGAGAGTACCTTTTTAGCATAATCCTGTCCGATAACATACTGGTCTAAATGAGCCTTTATTTGTGAAGGAGTATAGTTCAATTTACCCCCAGCGGCATTTATAGCATGACCTGGTTTCTTTTTAATCATGCTAAAACTGACCATTTCGTGAGCACGTTTTACGCATTCATCACAAATAAAAGCATTATTGTTTCCAGAAATCATTAAGTTGGCTTTGTTACCACTTTTACCACAAAATGAACAGATATAATTTTGTTTTGACATCAAAAGCAAAAATAGAGAATTTATCCAACTAGAATAATAATTTGCTTCAAAAGTAAGTCTAAAACAAAATTATTTTTTAACTTTGTTCAATAAGAGTCAAGTTATGAAAGAAATCATCGTCTTACTGATTATAATTTTTTTCTTTTATCAATTCTTGAAGCCAAGCAAGAAAAGAAAAAATAAAACTATTTTTTCGCCAAACAACTTTCAAGATTTGCAGCAAACACTCAATACTATTGAGCAACAAAGTAAAAAGTCTCCTCCTAAAACGCCTCCAAAACCTAATACACAAATAAAGCAAAACCCAAACTCACCTCCAATTAAAAGGCAGGAACAGAAGGAGGTTCAATCATTAGAAAAGATAAATATTGAAGTAAAAAATTTTGACTCTCAAATATCAGCATCTGAATTTGTAGAGACTAAAAAACAAAATTTATCCCTTGAAAATTTAGATTATGTACATGACTCTCAAATATACACCGAAGTAACAGATACAGAGACCTCTTTTCAAAAAGAAAATCAAAAATGGGTACAACAATCTTTGAAGGATGAACAAGAAGCTACTACTCTTCAAAGAAAAAAGCCAAGGTTTAACACAAAAGACATTAAAAAAGCTTATATTACCAACCAAATTTTGCAGCAAAGATACGTCTGAATGAGGATTGAAGAATTGAGTGCCGCACGTACGTGTCAAAACATTTTTTTGGGCGTGTCCCTTGCTGCGCTTCGGGTCGGCGTGCTGCGGGCTGCGCTATCGCTTCGGTGCTTCGCTGCGCTACGCACTGCTTGCGCACCCTCCGCATGCCTCACGCAAGTAGTGTTTTGACGTTTTACCTTGTTTGCATATATACGTTTGTTTTACCTTATTTTATGTTCATTATCAAACGTTTACAAGATTAAAATTTTTTATCTTGTTCTAGCCGCGATCTTTTTATTCTGTTTTTTACTCATTTTCAAATGTTTACAAGGTTTAACCTTGAACACACAGACTTGTCATAGTTCTTTAATCCTGTATGCCAAAATTTTACTTTGTTTTACGTTTATTTTCAATGACTTACAAGGTTAAAATATATTTTAACCTTGTTTAATGTTCATTTTCAGGTACTTACAAGGTAAAGTTTTGATTAAGTGGATTAGCGTACTTGCTGCGTGCGTGAGGCATGCGGAGGGCGTGCGATAGCACGGTGCGAAGCACCGAAGCGATAGCGCAGCCCGCAGCACGCCGACCTTGTGGGCATGAGCCAAGCGAAACGCCCACAAGGACACGCCCGAAAAGTACTCAAATTTATCCAAACCCTAATTCATCTCATTCCCCACTTCATACCCACCAAAAAACTTAAAAATATCATTCATATCAATAAGAACAAAAGAGAATATTTTGCAGTTTAATAAAATGTTTTTACATTTGCATTTAGTAAGTTAAATAAAAAAAGTCAAAGATTGTAAAAATAAAACACAATAATGTATGAAAAAACTACTTATTACAATACTATTCATCTTATTTATATACGCCGCATTTGCACAAAAAGCTAAAACAGAACCTACCATACTTTCTGGACCTATGCCTGCCTATACAGAATGCAGAGAAACGGCTATTTGGCTACAAACCACTGAACCTGCCGAGGTAATCATAAAGTATTGGAAAAAAGGTAAACCTGACTCATCATTTATTACAGATCCTCACTATACCAAAGCAGAAGACTTTAATGTTGCTACTTTTGTTATTAGCTTGTTAGAACCAGGTACTATATACGAATATCAAGTATTGGTTAATAAAAAACCTATCAAATTTTCGGAGTCTTTATACTTCAAAACACAAGAGGTATGGTGGTATCGTAAAGATCCACCAGACTTCACGGTTGCTTTTGGTTCTTGCGTGTACATCAACGAACCTAAATACGACCGTTACGGTAAAGGCTATGGCTTACCTTCAGACAAAATATTCAACAGTATCGCAGATAAAAAACCTGACTTAATGTTGTGGATAGGTGATAATACCTATACCCGCCAAGCAGATTTTTACAGCCGTGCAGGAGTATTGTATCGGTACACACATACACGTTCTCATCCAGACTTACAGCGCCTATTACGCACAACTCACCACTATGCCATTTGGGACGATCATGACTACGGACCTAATGACGCTGATGTATCCAATCCCATGAAAGAAACTTCACTTGAAATATTTAAGATGTTCTTCCCCAAGCAAAAATATGGACTGCCCGAAGCGCCAGGGGTTTTCTACCGTTTCACATACAGTGATATTGACTTTTTTATGCTAGATGACCGTTATTATCGTTCTCCTTCCACTATGAAAGATGGACCAAATAAAACTCAACTCGGTGAGGCACAATTAGAATGGCTAAAAAATTCTCTACTTAACAGCAGCGCGCCTTTCAAAATAATTTGTGTTGGAGGTCAGTTTATTAACGAAAAAACAAATAAAGAGTCTTTTAACTTGTATCGTTACGAACGAGAGAAAATCATAAACTTCATCAAGGAAAATGACATAGAGGGTGTCGTATTCTTGTCAGGTGATAGGCATCATGCAGAGTTACTACGTAAAGAAATAGGTGGGTTTTATCCTTTGTACGATTTTACTTCATCTCCTTTAACCTCGTCTATACATATTGTAAAAGAAACTAGTAACGAATATAAAAACGACCAAAGAATTCCTAATACATTAGTCCAAGAGCAGAACTTTGGTATGCTTAGATTCACTGGCGTAGGTGAGAACAGAACTATGAAAATGGAATGCTATAATGCCGAAGGTAAGCTGCTATGGGATTTTACCCTAAAAGCATCAGATTTGAAGGTAAAAAAAGAACATAATAATCAAGATTAAGTGTAGTTTCTACGAAGAATGTTTAGAATCTTTTGGGCGTGTCCCTTCGCTGCGCTTCGGGTCGGGCTACTCCGCACTACGCTATCGCTCGGTGCTACGCTATCGCTCCGCACTGCCTAACGGCATGCTCCGTATCCCTCACGCAAGCAGCATTTGGATGTTTTACCTGGTTTTTATGCATTTCCTTGCTTTACTTTGTTTGATATGGATCATCAGATACTTACAAGGTTAAATTTTTTTACCTTGTTTCAACTGCGTGCATTTTATCTTATTTTGCATTCATTTTCAATTACTTACAAGATTAAACCCTGGATATATAGAATTTTTATACTTCTTTGACCCTGGATATTCAAGTTTTACCTTATTTTCAATTGATTTTCAATAATTTATAAGGTTAAAATATATTTTTACCTTATTTAGTGTTCATTTTCAGGTACTTACAGGGTAAAAATTTGAATAAATAGCACCTGCCGACCTGCCAAGGTTCTTGCGTGAGGCATGCGGAGGGTGCGCAAGCAGTGCGTAGCGCAGCGAAGCACCGAAGCGATAGCGCAGCCCGTAGCACGCCGACCTTGTGGGCATACGCGCAGCGTAACGCCCACAAGGACACGCCCAAAAAAATTAAAACTTAATTTTTGAAAATGACCCTTTCTAAAAAATAGACTTTTAGGTAGTGTTTATTTCACCTCGTACTCTAAAGTGGCAAATATACTTATTTAACCCCGTTTTTTTATTGTGCATACCATAGAAGTCTGTGATGAAGTAAATCAGACATTTGTAGCAAAATGAGTATAAATATAACCATGCTGACGATTATCCAAATCCATTTGACAAAATAAGGTAGAATGCACCAAATATTCATTATTTGCTGCGCTAAGTTAGGAAATTTTTTTTGTTTTTGTACCGTAGTTTTACCCAAACTCAAAATTCTATGATACACCCACTGATGTGCAAACGTACTCAATACCACTACATCTCTCTTATATCTCTCTTTACCTAACCTTCTATATGCTTTTTTGTGTAAATGATGAATCTCATACCCTCTGTATTTGCCATTAACTGTTTTACCTATTTTTTTCCAAGGAAACATCTGACATCTGTATCCTGCACGTGCTAACCATATTCTTTGCATCAACCTCCACTCTGCAGAGTTCATATAAGCATCTTTTTCAGCTCGTGTCAAAGGTCTTTTGCGAAGTTTTCTTTGTTCTAAAAGTTTTTTGTCTTCTGTGCTTAATTTTATACCTCTAGGTATTAGAACTCCATGTACAATCCTCATCAAAGCAAAAAAAATACATTTGTACTAATACTGCAAGTAACTAACTGCATACGAATTTGAAGATACAACCGTTTCTCGTATTTTTGTTACATGACCCGAGTTAAAATAGATTTACCTCAACACTTCTTATTTGAATGTTACTTCGTCATTCCTATTTCCATGATAAATTACGGCGGACACTTGGGTAACGATAGTATTTTATCCATTGCCCATGAGGCACGTATTCAGTTTTTAGGTTACTACGGTTATTCTGAAATGAACATGGAAGGAGTGGGAATTATTATGTCAGATGCCGCTATACAGTACAAATCCGAAGGTTTTCATGGTAACGTATTAGAAATTGCCGTCCAACCTGTTAATTTTCACTCCGTGGGGTTTGATATTATCTACAAGGTACATAATCAAACTACTAAAAAAGATCTTGCTTATATTAGAACAGGCATAGTCTGCTTTGACTATCATAAACGTAAAATTGTATCCTTGCCTCATAAAATTACAGAATTGTGGGGATAGTTGAGATTATTCAGTACTACCATGTATTTTTACGAGATATGCAGCGCACAGCAACGAACATATACATCACAGCAATTAAGTTTTAATATTTTTTGGGCGTGTCCCTCGCTGACGCTCGGGTCGGGCTACTCCGCACTACGCTCACGCTCGGTGCTACGCTGCGCTTCGCACTGCCTAACGGCATGCTCCGTATCCCTCACGCAGCAGCCTTTGGATGTTTTACCTTATTTGTAGATATACTCTTGCTTTGCCTTGTTTTATCTTGATTGTCAAATGTTTACAAGATTAAAATTTTTTATCTTATTTTGAATATATTTACTTTATCTTGTTATGTATTGATTTTGAAGCATATACAAGGTTAAACCTTGAATACATGGACTTTTTTACAACACTCTACCCTGAATACAAAAATTTTACCTTTATAGTTTTTTTATTTGTTTGATCTGGGAAGTTTAAACTACGTTTTCGGATACTTACAAGGTTAAGTTTTGAATCAGTGGACTTAGTCTGCATGCTGCTTGCGTGAGGCATGCGGAGGGCGTGCGTCAGCACGGTGCGAAGCCACTCGCTTACGTTTTCACTCTTGCCCAGGGGTGGGCGGGGCGCAGCACCGTTAGCCCGTAGCACGCCGACCCGAGCGCAGCGAGGGACACGCCCAAAAAATACTAAAAAATATATACCTACGTCCCTTCCCAATACAACGAGGTTAAGTTTTACTGCTGCGTAACTTGTATTTTTTCGAGATTCTGTTTATACTGTTGTGCGGCTGCTTTGTTACCTGTTTTTTCTAATAAGTTAATCAGTTCTATGTAAGCAGGTACATATTTAGGGTTAGTGTTAATAGCATTTGTAAAAGCATCCGCCGCAGATTGATAATTTCTTTGATACATATAATATATACCCAGATAAAAATAAGTTTCAGCAGATACAGGAGGATATTTGAGCGCTTCATTGAGAGGTTCAAAGGCTGAAGAGTATTCGCCTTTTTGAATATACGCTGTGGCTAATCCCGTCAAAAGGTTACCTGAATTAGGTATTAAATCTACGGCACGCTTGATATTCACAATAGCACTATCATAATTTTTTTGCTGCATGTAAATATTACCCATCAGATTATAGCTATCGGCATATTCAGGATAAATTACAGTAGATTTTCTGAAATACCACATTGCACTGTCAAATTCCTTTTTACTGTAATAATATCTACCTATTCCATTATAGGCATTTTCATCATTAGGGTCGTAAGCCAACGCTCTTTTAAAGGACTGAAAAGCACTATCGATTTGATTACGTCTAAACTGTTCCCGCCCAAGATAGCTATTTTTATCATTATTCTTAACCAAAGCACACATCACTTTGCCACTGGCTTTGATAGTATAAATCGTTCCCTTGGGAGGATATAATCCGCGTTTAGCTTGTGAATTATGGACTTGAATAGAAACGGGAAATATGCCATAATCCCAGTCTTTCCACTGTCTTTCGTAGTATCGGGTGTAAGTAACTTTAATTTTGTCTTTGTAATTACGTAAGTAGTAATTAACAGGACCTACAGAAGTAGTAACCAGGTTAAGAGGTTTATCTTTGGAGTATTTGTGTTGATTAGGTTCAAATTCATGTTTCAAGAACCATTCTACAATGTGTTTAACGCTGTTCATGTAGTAGTCTGTTTCATAATTACCGTATGCGCCTGCAGTACCACCTACTAATTGATTAAAATATACATACTGATTAGGGTGATTTTGTATCATCCAAACAGTAGGCTCAAGACAACCCAACGCTACTAATATATAAACAACAATCTGAATAGTTTTTTGAGAGATAAAGTGAAGGATAGTACTCCAACCTAATGCTGAACATACCACCAAAGTAGGATAAACGAACAATAAATGCCGCCATTCGTTGTATAAAGTAGAGTTTTTGTATATCGTGTAAAGAATAGGAAATACAGAAGCAAATAATACCAAAAGTACAGGCACTTGTGGAAATATCTCTCTCTTGTACATTTGTACAGACAAGATAATCATGACTAAAAAGCCCACAAGTACAACCAAAGGATTGCTAATGAAAATGTATTTAATTCCATAGTGCCAAGGGATTTTAGTTGACCAAATATGCTCTCCTTCAAATACAATTTTGATATTGGCTGGATACTCAGACATGGCTTTAAGGGCAGTAAGTGGGTTTTTTATAGGGTTTTGTAAGCCATAAGGCCAAAGAATTAAACCACCTAAGTAGCCTAGCAATACAATGACTGCTACCGTAGAAAAAAGGGAAGTCCATTTTCTTTGCGTCTTATCTAAAAAATACACCGCTAGAGCTACAAAAGCCAGAAAGTAGGCAATATTCAATACGCCCCCAACGCGTATACTGATAGCCCAAGCTATGCCTAATGTTGCAAAAAAGCAAGTATGTATAGTAGGACGTGGTAGTTGCTGAATAAAACGTATAGTATAAAAAATTCCGAATATTGTAGCAGCAGCAAAAGGTATATCTTTGGGATTATTCATTGAATGGCCAAAAAAACGAGGAGTTACACTAATAAACAGAAAAGCTAAAAGCCCTGCACGCCAACCCCCAATAGCTTTGGCAGATAGTGCTGTAAATACAATTGCAATAAAGCCCATTAAAGCATTGAGAAAGTGTCTTAAAGCATACGGATCTTTAGGATTAAGCTGTTTAATCAACCAAACCGTAATGACATCAAAAGACTGTCCGTAGTAATGTAAAAGCAGCTTTGGGTCATTTAGGCAAGCTTTATCACCTTCTTTGTAGTATTTTAATACTTTTTCTGCTTGAGCATAATGCATCCATTCATCACCAGATTGTCCAAAATCCTTGCTTAAATAAAGCATCAACGGTAGTAGAATAAAACAAAGTAAAGCAAACAAGAAACGCATCCACGCACGGTTATTACTTCGGTAGGGTTCGTGTAAAGGTGTTTTTTGGTCTAAAATATCTTGTAAAGGAGAAAGAATGTACCAATGCAATTTATTTACAAAAAAATACTTCAAAGTAGAAAGTATAGGAGTGTTAATTCTATCCAAGGTAACTTTTATAGGTTCAATATGATGGGTTAAGCCTACTTGTCGGGTAGTGTATAGGATACTGTGTAGGTTTAGTTGGCTATGATGCATAATATACTTCGCATCTTTGGTAGGTATTGCTATTATTGCGGGGTGCTGTGGACAAAGATAGGCACTCAGAATACTGTATATAGCTTTTTTTACGCTGTTTAGCCATTTTCTGGCGCCTTTATCGGGATTATTGTTTTGTAATACACCACAAATAATTTTACCTTGTTGAAAATATTTTTTTTGTTGATTTAACCACTTCAAAATATCAGTAATGTTATTATATTGTTTTGTATCCCATATTATTATTGGAGTATCCTCGTTTATTTCTTGGCTGATTTCTTTACCTGAATGTATATGAATACAATTTTCAAGAGGTATATTTACAAAAATTTTTGATTTAGGATAGCTTTTACGCAAAACGTCAGTGATTTCTGCATTAGGATTGAGTAATAAAAAAGTAGGGATACTTTCCTCTTTTGAAGTAGATAAGTTTTGTACTAAGGTTTCTGTTTTGTTTAAGTTGTACGATGATGTATTTTGAGTGGTTAGATTATTTTTTTTTGGTTTGGACATATTTGCAAAAATAAGAGAATTTTTGGTAGTGTGTTAGAGGTTCTATTTTTTGATAAACAACGAATTTGTAGAGGGGTAAGAGTCATTATTTTTTTGGGCGTGTCCTTGCTTGCGTTTCGCTGCGCTCATGCAAGCAAGGTCGGCGTGCTACGGGCTAACGGT
>JANWVE010000058.1 GCA_025057675.1 Bacteroidia bacterium | reverse complement strand
AATGCAGCTTGCGTGAGGCATGCGGAGGGCGTGCGTCAGCACGGTGCGGAGCGCAGCGAAGCACCGAAGCGATAGCGCAGCCCGCAGCCCGCCGACCCGAGCGCAGCGAGGGACACGCCCAAAAAAGTAAAGCAATTAAAATAAAAATATAACACCCCAATTTTAGAACAAAAGTATAAGACTTTATCCATTCAAGCGTTTGGCAACACAAGTGATGTTTTTTATTTTTGTTGCATGAGTACAGGATTTTATAACATTCCCGAGCCTAAAAACGAACCCGTGTATAGTTATGCAGTTGGTTCAAAAGAAAGAGAATACTTGAAAAAAGCTATTTCAGAAGCACGTAGCCAAGAATTAGATATTCCCATGTACATAGGAAGCGCAGAGGTACGCACAGGTGTAAAAAAGCGTTTATCTCCCCCACATGACCATAAATATACATTAGGCTACTATCATCAAGGTAATACAGAACACATTAAACAAGCCATAGATGCCGCATTACAAGCTAAAAAATCATGGGAGAATATGGCATGGGAACATAGACTATCTATTTTTTTAAAGGCAGCTGACCTTATTGCTACTAAATATCGTTACGTGCTTAATGCGGCTACTATGCTAGGACAAAGTAAAAACGTTTTTCAAGCTGAGATAGACTCTGCCTGCGAACTGATAGACTTTTTACGCTTTAATGCGTATTTTGCAGGGCAAATTTACGCACAGCAACCTATTTCCACGCCTGGCGTATGGAACAGAGTAGAACAACGCCCCTTAGAAGGCTTTGTATTTGCTTTAACTCCGTTTAATTTTACTGCTATTGCAGGTAATTTACCCACAGCACCTGCCATGATGGGAAACACAGTGGTTTGGAAACCTGCTAATACACAAATTTATGCGGCACAGTGGATTATGCGCATTCTCAAAGAAGCAGGGCTACCTGATGGGGTAATAAACTTAATCTATGTAAGCGGCACTGACGCAGGTCAAATTATATTCAAACACCCTGATTTTGCAGGCATTCACTTCACAGGTGGTACAACTACTTTTAGGCATATATGGAAGGAGATTGGGAATAATATCCACTTGTATAAAAGTTACCCTCGTATTGTTGGAGAAACGGGCGGAAAAGATTATGTATTTGCGCACCCTACTGCTGATGTAAAAAGTCTATCCACAGCTTTGATACGCGGTGCTTTTGAATATCAAGGGCAGAAATGTTCTGCGGCATCTCGAGCATACATTCCTAAAAATTTATGGAGTCAAGTAAAAGATAATTTGCTATCGGATTTGTCTGCTATTAAAATGGGCGGAGTAGAAGACTTTTCTAATTTCATCAATGCTGTTATTGATGAAAATTCATTTGATAACATTGTATCTTACATAGAATTTGCCAAAAAAGACCCTTCTTGTCAAATCATTGCGGGAGGTAAATACGATAAATCCAAAGGCTATTTTATTGAACCTACTTTGATTTTGACCACTAATCCAACTACAAAAATCATGTGCGAGGAGATTTTTGGACCTGTACTTACCATCTATGTTTATGAACCTGATACTTGGAAAGAGATTTTGGATTTAGTTAATACTACTTCTGAATATGCACTTACAGGTGCTATTTTCGCACAGGATAGATACGCTATTGAGTACTGTACCCATGCTTTACGTCATGCTTCGGGTAATTTTTACATCAATGATAAGCCGACTGGTGCTGTGGTAGGGCAGCAGCCTTTTGGCGGAAGCCGTGCTTCGGGTACGAATGACAAAGCAGGTTCTTTGCTTAATTTATTGCGTTGGGTATCTCCCCGGGCGATTAAGGAGACTTTTGTTCCTCCCACAGATTTTCGTTATCCATTTATGGATGCAGAATAGTACCAAGCTGTATTTGGATGTATTAGGTATTATGTTAAGTTTAAAGATAGTTTCATTTTTGGGCGTGTCCCTCGCTGCGCTCGGGTCGGCGGGCTGCGGGCTGCGCTATCGCTTCGGTGCTTCGCACCGTGCTGACGCACGCCCTTCGCATGCCTCACGCAGCTAAAACCGTAAATTTTCTGATTTTTCTTGCATACGCAAATGCAATTATTCATTAATTTTGAAGCGGATTTCGTATGGGGTTGTTTAACTTTTTTACCAGCGATATAGCCATAGATTTAGGCACTGCTAATACGCTCATTATCCATAAGGACGAAGTTGTAGTAGATGAACCTTCTATTGTAGCCTTTGATAGAAATCAGAACAAAGTGATTGCCGTAGGGCGAGAGGCTCAACAAATGTATGAAAAGACACCAGATAACATTCGTACGGTCAGACCGCTTAAAGATGGAGTTATTGCAGATTTTACAGCAGCTGAACACATGATCCGCGGAATGATAAAAATGATTTACAAAAACAAGAAGCCTCTCTTTACTCCTAATTACAGGATGGTTATTTGCATACCCAGTGGCATCACGGAGGTAGAAAAAAGGGCGGTTAAAGACTCAGCAGAGCATGCGGGGGCTAAGGAGGTTTATCTTATTCATGAACCTATGGCAGCCGCAGTAGGTATAGGCATTGATGTAGAAAAGCCCCAAGGAAACATGATTGTAGATATTGGGGGAGGAACTACTGAAATTGCGGTAATTGCTCTATCAGGTATTGTAACTGACCAATCTATTCGCATAGCAGGTGATGACCTTAATGCGGATATTCAGGAATACATGCGGCGTTCTCACAATCTCTTTATTGGTGAGAGAACTGCAGAAAGAATAAAAATACAGGTGGGTTCCGCAATTGATGAACTAGATAATCCACCACCTGATATGGAAGTTGTGGGTAGAGATTTACAAATGGGAATTCCTAAACCTGTTAAAATTTCTTACAAAGAGATTGCTCATGCTTTACATGATACTGTTTGTAAAATTGAAGACGCAGTAATGCGTGCCTTAGAAAGTACTCCGCCTGAATTGTGTGGTGATATTTACGAGTATGGTATTTATCTGACGGGGGGAGGTGCGTTACTGCGCGGTTTAGATAAACGTATTAGCAACAAAACCAAACTTAAAGTACATGTAGCAGATGACCCATTGCGAGCAGTCGTAAGAGGGACAGGTATTGCTATTAAAAATCTCAATCATTTCAAGTTTTTGATGACATAAAAACTAAGCATACAAGCTTATTTTGACGCGTTGATTTTAATTCCAAAAATGATTTTACTTTTGGGCGTGTCCCTCGCTGCGCTCGGGTCGGGCTACTCCGCACTACGCTATCGCTACGGTGCTAACGCACTGCCTAACGGCATGCTCCGTATCCCTCACGCAAAGCAGTATTTTGATGTTTTACCTGGTTTTTATACATACATTTGCTTTATGTTGTTGGATGTTGATTATCAAATAATTACAAAGTTAAAATTTTTTACCTTGTTTGAACTGCACCCACTTTATCTTGTTTAGTATTCATTTTCAATGACTTATAAAGTTAAATCTTGAATACATGGATTTTTGATAACCTTTTAACCCTGACTAAATAAACTTTACCTTGTTTTTCATTCATTTTCAAATGTTTACAAGGTAAAAATATATTTTTACCTTGTTTAATGTTCATTTTCAAGTACTTATAAGATAGAGGTTTGAATAATTGGGATTAGCGTACTGGCAGCGTGCGTGAGGCATGCGGAGGGCGTGCGTCAGCACGGTGCGAAGCACCGAAGCGATAGCGCAGCCCGCAGCACGCCGACCTTGTGGGCATGAGCGCAGCGAAACGCCCACAAGGACACGCCCAAAAAAGTAAAATAATCCATTAAAACCCGTACAAAATTATTACAATTCCTTCTCCCATTTAGATACCACCGCAGTAGCTACCGCATTGCCTATTACATTAGTGGCACTTCTACCCATGTCCAAAATTTGATCTACCCCTAATAAAATCAATAACCCCTCCACAGGAATACCAAACATTGCACAAGTCCCCGCAATAACAACTAAAGACGCACGCGGTACCCCCGCCATTCCTTTACTCGTAATTAAAAGCGTTAACATCATAGTAATTTGTTGTGTGAGCGTCAGAGAGATGTTATACGCTTGAGCAATAAATACACTGGCAAAGGTCATGTACATGATAGAACCATCTAAATTAAAAGAATAGCCCAAAGGTAAAACAAACGTAACTATACGAGAACTACATCCAAATTTTTCTAATCCTTCCACAGTTTTAGGGAACGCCGCTTCTGAACTGGCTGTGCTAAACGCTAATATAATAGGCTCTTTAACATGTTGAATTAACCGCCAGAAAGGAATCTTGACTATCCAGCAGATAATCTGCAAAATCAAGAATATAAACACTAATAAACCCGCAAAAAAGCATATAATTAAATATAAATAACCTTTTAAGATCCCTATTCCCTGCATACAAACCACCGCACTAATAGCACCAAATACTCCAAAGGGGGCAAACTTCATAACATAATGCGTAATTTTGAACATTACCTGAGCCACAGCATCCATAAAACGGATAATTATCTGTCCTTGCTCTCCAATAGCCGCCGTAGCAATCCCAAAAAATAATGAGAAAACTACTATGGGTAAAATATCATTATTTGCCATAGACTCTATTACACTTTTGGGAAAAATATGCGTAATAAAGGCAGAGAGAGTGGTTTTTTGGGTACTAATTCCAACCTCCGAACCTTGTGCAGGCAACTCTATATGCATCAAATAACCAGGACGAGCAAGATTAACTAAAATTAAACCTAAACTCAACGCCAAAATCGTAGCTATCTGAAAGTAAATGATGGTTTTTAGACCAATGCGTCCCACTGTCTTAAAATCTCCGAGTTTGGCTATGCCTACAACTAAAGTGGAAAAAACTAATGGAGCAATAATCATCTTAATTAAGCGCAAAAAAATATCACTCAAAATTTTAACGTTATCTACAAAAGTTTGATATACCGCTTTCTCAGGATTAAATTCGCGATACAAATATCCTACAATAACCCCCAGCAGCATTCCCAGAAATATCTGTGTAGTAAGTTTAGGCTTTTTCATATTAAGCAAAAGTAAAGGATTATCGTTAAATTGCAACTATTTCAAGTAATGTTTTACAATGTTCATTGTCATCATTTGCAGGTATTTGAAAAAGAGATAAAGATATACAACGTTTTAGGATTAGAAACACCTCCGCAGCATCATTTCTTTTCTGCGGGATTTCACCCTTGGCAAGAACTTGTCCAAGCTACAAAAGACTACTATCAAGAACGGCTGCTACCTATTTGGTCTAACCAGTACTGTATTGCCATAGGCGAGATAGGATTAGACAAGGTGAAAGGTCCAGAATGGAAAGATCAAATCCATTCCTTTCAAACACAGCTGTATCTGTCAAAGGAATTTGATAAACCTGTAATTATTCACTGTGTAAAGGCATATTATGAGGTATTATCCTTGCTTAAACGCGTAAAATGGGATAAGCCGTATATTTTTCACGGTTTTAATAAATCTTACCGCTTAGCAAAAGAATTGCTACAAAAAGGGGCAATTTTATCTTTTGGAATGCCTTTGCGAGAATACGCTTTTATGCAAGAGGTTTTTATGCCTTTATGGCGAGATTATCCTACACAAATTTTATTAGAAACAGATACTCATATACAACCTGTACGGCTTTTGTATCAACAAATAGCTAATGCTTTGAATGTTGCTTTATCAAATTTATGTGAGATCATTGAAATGAATGTAAAAAACACTTTTAACTTGCCTGATATCAAAGTTTAATTGTTTTTGTAGCTTACTTACCCTGTACACGGGGGCATTTTAGATATAATATAAGATAATTTTACTTTTTTGGGCGTGCCCCTCGCTAACGCTCGGGTCGGGGCATTCCGCACTGCGCTTCGCTACGGTGCTAACGCACTGCCTAACGGCATGCTCCATGCCCCTCACGCAGGCAAGAGCGCAGAAAGTAAGTTATTTCGGTACAAGTCAATATTTAACGACCATAAAATCAGATTATTTGTTATAAAATATTGATTATCAACACTTTGTATAAAAATTTTTTAATCTTGTGTTTGTAAGGTCTGCAATTATACTGCAAATATGATACGTACATAGTAAAATGTCTCTCATGTTGGTTTAATAAGTAAAAGTTTGCTTTTTAATCAAGAATGTATTAAAATTGTGTAAAATTAGAGTTTTTCTGTTATGGGAAACAAAGTGTTTGTAACCTGCGAAAAGGTTAAGTACATTAAGTACGAAGAAAAAACTTCCACTTTGGAAATAGGTTTCAAAAGCGACTCTATGTATCGCTATTTTGATGTACCTGAAGAACTATTCAAAGACTTTTTAGAAGCACCTTCCAAAATTGAGTTCTTTGAAACGCAAATCAAAGATCAGTTTCGATTTTCTAAATATAGGTAAGGTATTCTTGTTTTTGTTTTAGCCGCAATTTGCTGTACCTTGCTATGCAAAAGTGTTTTTGCAGGGCTGTATGTTATTTTACCTTACCATATCTTGTGTATACCTCTGCTAAGTAGCATAATAAAACGATTACAGTTTTTGGGCGTGTCCTTGTGCGCGTTACGCTGCGTGTATACCCACAAGGTTTAATCTTGCAAATACTTGAAAATGAACATAATACAAGCTAAAAACCAGCACAGTTCGAACAAGGTAAAAAATTTAACTCTGTAAGTACTTGATTATCAAAAGCAAACAAGGTAAAGCAAATATATGCATATAACTAAGGTAAAGTATCCAAATGCTGCTGCGTGAGGCATGCGGAGGGTGCGTAAGCAGTGCGAAGCACCGAAGCGATAGCGCAGCCCGCAGCACGCCGACCCGAAGCGTAGCGAAGGGACACGCCCCAAAAATCTATCTTATAATCATAATAATACATACACATAACAAAAGTTATTACTTTTGTAAGTATGCAAAATTTAAACATAACACGCCACCTAACTCCTATCCAACAATTATGTATTATTTTTGGAGGATTAACCCAAATCTTGGGCTGGTCTTTTTTTAATATAGCTTGTCTTATATTCCTAATTTTTGCCTCACCGAATGGAAAACTATTTGAAACCTCCACCAAAGAATGGGATACTGTAGAAGGCGTTATCCAAAAAATAGAACCTACTACCATTAAGAAAAAACGCAAACGCGTATATAGGATAACCTCTATCTACCTGTATAAGGGAAAAACCTATGAAAATATATACCACATTCGAGGTAATAAGTTTAATATCGGGCAGAGCATTACTATTAAGGTCAATCCGAATTATCCTAATGAAAGTACGGTGCTAGATGTAAATAAAAGCTTTTTAGACCGTAGTATAGCACTTTTCTCCTTAGTATTCTCTATTCCAGGAACAGTAATAATTTTGATAAGTGCTAAAAAGAACAAAAAATCAAGAGATTTGCTTTTATATGGACACCTAACACGAGGTAAAATTAAAGAAAAACAACAAACTAATCAAACCTTTACTATCAATAATGTTCGTTATCCAGTATATAAGTACGTATTTGAGTTTGAATATATGGGCAAAACATACGAGACTCATGTAAAGACACATAAAACTTCGGAATTAGATGAGGAGCGAGAGAAAATTTTGTTTAATCCTCACGATCCCTCTGAAAATGTATTATATGACTCTATTCCTGCTGCGCCCAGGTTAGATGAGCAAGGAAACTTTGTGTTTGATAAAAAGAGCTATCGTAATCTTATTCTTCCTTTTTTGGGAATAGGCACATTTGTATTTTGGGTTCTTCCTGCTTTGTTCTATATTTTTGGAATAGATTAAAGCATCTTCGGCTGTGTAAATTATGATATTAAAAAAGGTAGGTAGTTGTTTGCCGCTGTACTTTATTTTGGCATGCACAGCGCTACGATTATTTTACACACTGCAATATCCTTTGTTGCTGGGCGATGGCTACGAGTATCATCAAAGTGCAGTAAATATTCTGAAATATGGCACTTTTTCACGCAGCGAAGTTGAACCAGTGGTACCCACTTACACACGCGTACCAGGATATTCTTTATTTTTAGCAGGAATATATTGCTTAATAGATATAGAGTACAAATATGCACTTTACGTTCAAGTATTTTTATCCACTATCACGGTGTATTGGGCATATCGTTTAATAGTAGAAAGTGGAATTCCTCATGCTCAGCGAGTAGCATATCTTTTTTTAGGCATTCATGCTATTTATTTCAGAGCAGATATTTTTGTCAATCATATTTTGAGTGAAACTCTGACCACGTTTATTACAGTAGGAGTAGCATATTTTATTTTATGCAAAAAAAATTTCTATTGGGCTGCTATTTTAATAGGTTATGGCACGATCACCCGTGTAGATATGGTTACTTTACCTGTTTTTGTATTGCTTTTTTTATGGACATATCGCAGGAAGTACTCATTTTCTTTGCGTAAGATGAGCATTGTTTTTTTTCTGATGCTTTTACCCATTAGTATTTGGACGCTACGTAATGCTGCCATATTCAAAATTTTTATGCCCCTCTCTGCGCCGTTTCCTGTTGAAAATGTATCTAAATCAGGTTTTGCGCTTTGGTGCAAAACCTGGATAACACAAGAAAAAGAAATGCAAAAAGGACATTGGAGTATTATGTTTTGCGAATATCAAGATTTTGGTCAGGCAGATATACCTACGTATGCTTTTACCTCTGAACAAGAGCAGAAAGATATTCTACAAATTCAATCGGCTATTAACCAAACGCATATTTACACCGCTCAAATGGATAGTGTATTTAGGTACTATGCTTACAAACACATTCGAGAAAACCCTTTGAAGGTATTATTGCTTAATCCTATTTTTACGGGATGGTACTTATGGGTACATACAGGTTCGGAGTATTTTTGGTTTGTACAGGGTATAGGGCTTTCTGATGCAGTAAAAAATCCATTCACGTTTCAAAATGCTTTGAAAATAGGTTTAAGTGCAATATATTTATTTTTACTTTGTGCGGCTGTAATAGGGTTCATAAGCTGCATAGGGTATCGATTTTGGCAATATGACACACTTGTTTTATTACTTTTATTTTGGATGCACCGAACAACGTTTTACATGTTTTTCTTTTTACCTGAACACCGATACATGACCTCTGTAATATGGATAGTTTGGATATGGAGTGCAATAGGGATTGTCTTTTCTTTGGACTTATTGAGGTTAAAAGTCAGCAAAGTTATACAAAGATGATGGACTGATTTTTATATTTTTGGGCGTGTCCCTTCGCTGCGCTTCGGGTCGGCGTGCTGCGGGCTACGCTAACGCTTCGGTGCTGCGCACTGCTTACGCACCCTCCGCATGCCTCACGCAGCAGCATTTGGATACTTTACTTTGCTTATATACATACATTTGCTTTACCTTGTTTAAGTTTGATTATCAATTACTTACAAAGTTAAAATTTTTTACCTCCTTTGAAAGGTCGTCATTTTATCTTGTTTTATACTCCTTTTCAAGCATATACAAGGTTAAACCTTGAATACATGGACTTTTGATAAAACTTTTGATAAACCTTTAACTTTGAATACGCAAATTTTACCTTATTTTGAATTGATTTTCAATGATTTACAAGGTTAAAATGAGTTTTTACTTTGTTTAGTGTTCATTATCAGGTACTTACAAGGTTAAGTTTTGTATAAGTGGACTGACTTATGATAGCTATTTGCGTGAGGCATGCGAAGGGCAAGCCGTCAGGCTTGGTGCGAAGCCCCTCGCCCACACTTTCCCTCTTGCCCAGGGGGTGGGGCGCAGCACCGTTAGCCCGTAGCACGCCGACCTTGCTTGCATGAGCGCAGCGAAACGCAAGCAAGGACACGCCCAAAAAAACTAAAATTCAACCCACAATTTTGATTATACACACTTATTTCTATCTTTGCGCTTATGAATTGGAAACTGATAATACCAGTAATTGCATTGGCTTTGTTCTTATTTACATCTTGTACCTCAAAAAAAAATAAAAAAGGCACAGATGAACTCAATCTCAAATTCTTGGATGAAAAAAATTTTTCCTATCGTGCGGAACAGTTCGCAGACCTGCAAGTGCTTCGCTATAAAATACCCGGCTTTGAGCAACTCACACCCCAACAAAAAGAACTCGCATATTATTTATACCAAGCTGCTCTATCTGGCAGAGATATCATCTATGACCAACATAACAAACATAACCTCGCTATCCGTAGAACCTTAGAAGGAATTTACACTACCTACAAGGGGGACAAAAACACCGAAGACTATAAAAAATTTGTAGTTTATACTAAACGAGTATGGTTCTCTAATGGCATACATCATCATTACGCTAAATACAAAATTATGCCTCAATTCAGCGAAGCATATTTCGAAGAACTACTTAAAAATAGCGACCCAAAAGCACTCCCTATGCCCATAGATGAAATTGTTAAAAAAGTAAAACCTATTATCTTTGACCCTAACCTTGAAGCAAAAGGAGTAGATCTAGACCCAAATAAAGATGTTATTCAAGCATCAGCGAATAATTTTTATGAAGGTGTAACCCAAAAAGAAGTAGAGGAGTTTTATAGATCTAAAATGACTCCCAACGATCCCACGCCCCCCTCTTATGGTCTAAATTCTAAACTCATCAAAGAAAATGGACAATTAGTAGAAAAAGTATGGAAAGTAGGCGGAATGTACTCACCAGCCATTGAAAAAATTGTCTATTGGTTAGAAAAAGCACTCACTGTTGCTGAAAATGAAAAACAAAAAAAATGGCTCCAACTCTTGATAGAATACTACAAAACAGGAGATTTAAAGAAATTCGATGAGTATAACATAGCTTGGGTACAAGATACAGAATCCCGTTTAGATGCTGTAAATGGTTTTATTGAAGTATATGGCGATGCATTAGGCTACAAAGGTTCTTTTGAGTCTGTGGTATCTTTTAGAGATATGGAAGCTACTAAAAGAATAGCCGCCATTAGTAAAGAAGCGCAATACTTTGAGGATAACTCTCCCATCATGCCTCAACACAAAAAGAAAAATGTAGTAGGTATTACCGCAAAAGTGATTACTGTAATTACTGAGTCAGGCGATGCATCTCCTAGCACACCTATCGGAATTAATTTACCTAATGCTGACTGGATACGTAAAAATCATGGTTCAAAATCTGTAAACTTGGGCAATATTGTAGATGCATATAATCTCTCCTCCGCAGGAAGTGGATTTTTAGAAGAGTTTGCTTATAGCCAAGAAGAAATAGAGTTAGAGAAAAAATACGGCGCCTTAGCTGATAATCTTCATACCGACATGCACGAAGTTATTGGACATGCGTCAGGGCAGCTTAATCCAGGTAAATCTACGGATATGCTTAAAAATTACGCATCCACCTTAGAGGAAGCACGCGCAGACCTCGTTGCTTTATACTACCTTATGGACCAAAAATTGATAGATATCGGTGTTATGCCTAACTTTGATGTAGCCAAAGCAGGATATAATGATTATATCAGCAACGGGCTTATGCGTCAGTTAGTGCGTCTCAAAGAGGGTGAGGATTTAGAAGAAGCGCACATGCGTAATCGGCAATTAGTGGCTTCGTGGGTTTATGAAAAAGGCAAAAAAGAAAATGTTATTGAGAAAGTTCAAAAAGAGGGCAAAACTTATTTTGTCATTCGGGACTACCAAAAATTACGTAAGCTGTTCGGAGATTTATTGCGTGAAATTCAACGCATCAAGTCCGAAGGAGATTATGAAGCAGGCAAAAAGCTAGTAGAAACCTACGGCGTAAAAGTAGATAAAGCATTGCATAAAGAAGTATTAGAGCGTTACAGAAAGCTAAATCTTGCACCATACAGAGGTTTTATTAACCCTGTTCTCATTCCCATAGAAAAAGAGGGCAAAATCGTGGATGTACAAGTCAAGTATCCTCAAAATTTTGATGAGCAAATGCTATACTACGCTAAAAATTACTCGTTTTTGCCTACCTACAACTAACCTGTAAAAAATGATAATGATAAAGTGATATTTTGAAAGATTTTTTGGGCGTGTCCCTCGCTGCGCTCGGGTCGGGCTACTACGCACTGCGCTAACGCTCGGTGCTGCGCTCCGCTTCGCACTGCCTAAAGGCATGCTCCGTATCCCTCACGCAAGCCGCTTTTGGACGTTTTACCTTATTTATACACATACCTTTTTATCTCGTTGTATGTTGATTATCAAATGTTTACAAGGTTAAAAATTTTTACCCTGTTCGAAATGCTACTATTTTACTTTGTTTATTCTTCATTTTCAAGCACTTACAAAGTTAAACCTTGAATAGAGAGACTTTTTACAACCATTTAACCCTGAATAATCTGCTTTTACCTTATTTTGAATTGATTTTCAATGATTTACAAGGTTAAAATCAATTTTTACTTTTTTTAGTCTTCATTATCAAGTACTTACAAGATTAAGTTTTGTATAAGTGAGATTAACTTAATTGCCGCTTGCGTGAGGCATGCGGAGGGCAAGCCGTCAGGCTTGGTGCGAAGCCCCTCGCCCACGCTCTTACTCTTGCCCAGGGGGTGGGGCGCAGCACCGTTAGCCCGTAGCACGCCGACCCGAGCGCAGCGAGGGACACGCCCAAAAAATCTTTATCTTACTCTCGTAAAGTTTTACCCGTAAGATAAATAAACAAATCTTCAAGGGTAGGCTTTTGAATGGAAATATCGTTCAAATCCATCTCATTTTGTGTTAGTAGATATTGCAAGGTAGCATTCACATTCTGTGTCTTGAAAATATACTTCCCATCAATCTGTTCAAAATAAGTGTTTTGTATAATTTCTTTTGGAATGTTAGTATTTTCTATGGTTAAAATAGTAGGTAAGTTTGCTTGCCGAATTAAGTCATGAGGTTTTCCGATAGTGATAATCCTACCATTATCCATAATGGCTAACCTATCGCACAAACGTTCTGCTTCATCCATGTAATGAGTAGTGAGCATAATTGTTTTGCCCATTTTTTTAAGGTTTTGAATGATATCCCATATATTTCTGCGGGCTTGGGGATCAAGTCCTGTAGTGGGTTCATCTAAAAAAATAATATCAGGATTATTCACTAAGGCTAATGCTAATACTAAACGCTGCTTTTGGCCGCCTGAAAGATGTTTAATAAAAGTTTTAGCTTTCTCTTGCAGACTGACCCAGTCTAATAGAGTATCTACGCTTACGGCATGAGGGTAGTAGTGAGCAAAAAGGATGATACATTCTCTGACGGTAATTTTATCATACAGAGATGTGGTCTGAAATTGAACGCCAATACATTTTTTTATCTCTTGGGCATGAGTTTTTATGTTCATCCCAGCAATGAATACCTCGCCTTTGTCTGCTTTTTGAAGCATTTCTATAATTTCTAATGTAGTCGTTTTGCCTGCACCATTAGGACCGAGCAAACCGAATATCTCGCCTTTATGTACTTCAAAACTTACATCACTGACGGCTAATAGCTGCTTGAATTGTTTTGTAATATGCTCTACTTTTATGATAACAGACATTTTTTGACAAAGTAACACAAAATAAAACAATCAAAAACAAAATACCTGATTTGCATACTTGAAAAAGTACTTTACAGAAGACTCGCATACTTGATATAATTAAATTTTGGGCGTGTCCCTCGCTGCGCTTCGGGTCGGGCTACTACGCACTACGCGTTCGCTTCGGTGCTACGCTGCGCTCCGCACTGCCTAACGGCATGCTCCGTATCCCTCACGCAAGCTGCTTTTGGATGTTTTACCTTGTTTCTAAACATATCTTTGCTTTACTTTGTTTAACCTTGATTATCAATTACTTACAAGGTTAAATTTTTTTACTTTGTTTTAATTAGAGTCTTTTACCTTGTTTGATATTGATTTTCAAGTATATACAAGGTTAAACCTTCAATAGAGGGACTTTACATGCTCCTTTAACTCTGATTAAATAAACTTTACCTTGTTTTTCATTCATTTTCAAATGATTACAAGGTTAAAGTGTATTTTTGCCTTGTTTAAAGTTCATTTTCAGATACTTACAAGGTTATACTGTACAAAATCACAATTTAATCTCTTCTACATGTAATGTATCTTTTACGCATACTACTGCGAGTAAATGTAAATAAGGCTTGCTCTGTAACATTGTATCTTGATTATAGTAATTCAACAGCTGTTTTTTAGCTTCCTCTTTTACCTCATTTAACTGCTCCTCTTGTTCTTTTTTCAGGTACTTTAACTCTATCACGTACTCATGATGCTCATTCGGATTGCTGGATTTTCTGAATAACTGTATATCTACATATCCACCTCCTACAACCTCCCTCTCGCTACGAATATCATATATGCTACTGATAGATAAATATGCTAATATCGCCAACTTGACATACTTCTCATTAAACTTTTGATAATCTCGGTTGGAAAGTCTTTGTAACAAATCCTGCACTAAATTAAAAAAAGGTTCGTATTTACTGTATTCTGCCATTTCATGCACAGCATAACGAATTTCATACTCTCGGTTCTCTAACTCGGCTTTGGTTTCAAGATAATCCGCATAATATGCCCAGTACAACTGTTGAATGACTCGGTTAGGTATCTTGAACCGAACCATGTTGGATTTAGTGGTACAATCAATAGTCAGATTACCTAAATAAGCTAAAAAATTGACAAAATCGGTTTGGGTAAAACCGCGCTCAAAGTTAAATATAGTAACTAATTCTGTGTCAATATAATCGTTTTGCAATACTTTTTCTAACACTTCTTGATTTCTACTCAAATTGACTACTTGAAACATTTGTTTGAGTTTGAAGTAATCAGGGGCAATGTTAGTGTCTAATAGGTTTTTAGGTGGAGTTTGTAATTTTTGAAATTCTTTCAAGTAGTACAAAACCATGTCGGAGTTGTAGATATGCTCGGTAGAACCCTCGCAAAATCTATATCCGTTGTACCATTCTTTCATTTCTTGAAGGATTTTATCTTGTTGGGTTGTATCTTGTACGGTCAGGGTAATTAAGTCTTGTACTTCATTTTCGGTAAAACCGAGCATAGTTTCAAATTCAAGGCTATGCGTGAGGTCAGAGAGAATGTTAAAGCCACTCGTGAGAGCAT
>JANWVE010000057.1 GCA_025057675.1 Bacteroidia bacterium | reverse complement strand
AACGCAACGCCTGATTTAAGTATCGCAGATATAAAAACTTTGTATCATGTTCATTTTCACTACAAATACTTATTAAAATATATCTCGCAACAACCCGAAAAATGTTTTCTATTCCCCAATATTCACACCATTATATCCCCAGATATCATTCATGATAGATAAAATGTCAACCATATTGATATAATATAGTCTAATATAGAAACCCACAATTATCTCTACACCAAAGTGTATAATCTCACATCCAACATACCAATCATTTGTATTCATTAACTAAGAACAACGCCTTGCATTGATAGTAAGAGGACACTACGGTGTACTATTATTGTATTGTAAACTTCTAAATCACCTTAAAAATATTTAGTTTTGCACTGCTAACTATGAAGCCTGTATTTTACTACTTTCTTGTTTTCTCTTTTGTATGGACTGCCTGTCCAAACCAAGAAATAAATGCAGAGAAGCAAATTAAAACAATCGAGAATAAAGAGCGAACCATATTTGGGAACATCAATCAAATCTCGGCTAATTTACCAGTGATAGACGTTAATATGGTTAAGGATTTAGCCAATCAATATGAGCAGTTTGCGTACATGTTTCCTAGGCATGAAAAAACACCTGAGTATCTATCTCGCGCAGCGAATTTTTATGCTAGTCCAAACATCAAAATGTATGAAAAAGCTATTCTGATTTACGATAAATTAGTAAAAGATTACAGTAAAACTCAACAAGCAGAGAAAGCCTGCTTTATGAAGGGTTTTATTTATCACAATGAACTGAAAAAGATAGATAAAGCTAAATCTGCTTATGAAGACTTTTTGCGACGTTATCCTAATAGTCAGTTAGTATCCAGCGTACAAGCGGAGCTTCAATTTCTTGGCACAAAGCCCGAGGATTTACCTTTTCTCAAAAAATAATTTTGTCCTTTAGTTCAAGTAAAAAGTTAGAAGGCTAAATTGTAATATATTCAGTTCATTTTATTTTTCAAGCTATTTTTGATAGATAAAAAGTTGATTTTCTGTATCTTTACATTTTATGAGATGGTTTTGGGCTTACAAGATTTTTTGGGCGTGTCCCTTCGCTGCGCTCGGGTCGGCGTGCTGCGGGCTGCGCTATCGCTGCGGTGCTTCGCTGCGCTCCGCACTGCTCACGCACCCTCCGCATGCCTCACGCAAGCAGCTTTTGGATGTTTTACATGATTTTTATGCATATTCTTGCTTTACCTTGTTTGACATTCATTATCAATCACTTACAAGGTTAAAGTTTTTTACCTTGTTTGAGTCGTGTTAGCTTTATCTTGTTTTACGTTGATTTTCAAGGATATACAAGGTTAAACCTTGAATACATGGACTTTTAATAATCGTTTAACCCTAAATACACAAATTCTACCTTTGTGGTTATGTGTTTATTTGTTTGATCTAGGAAGCTCAAACTACGTTATCAGGTACTTACAAGGTTAAGGTTTGAATAAGGGGACTTAGTTTGATAGCAGCGTGCGTGAGGCATGCGAAGGGCAAGCCGTGAGGCTTGGTGCGAAGCCCCTCGCCCACACTTTCACTTTTGCCCAGGGGGTGGGGCGCAGCACCGAAGCGAAAGCGCAGCCCGCAGCACGCCGACCTTGCCCACACGAGCGCAGCGAGCCGTGGGCAAGGACACGCCCAAAAAAATAACATTTAGAACCTCATTATTTTATCCTGCTTTTAATTACAATGTGTTCCTGATAGAATTGAACCTCGCTAATTTTCTAATATCTCGAATTCTGTTCTACGATTAAGTTTTCTACCCTCTTCTGTACTATTGTCAGCTATGGGTTGGGATTGACCAAAACCTTTGGTATGGATACGGTCATGAGCAATATTAGCAGCTTTAATAAGGTAGTCTGCCACTGCTTTTGCACGCTCCTCCGATAAAATTAAGTTTGATTTTTCGTCCCCTTGATTATCAGTATGTCCGTTAATTTGAATTTTCATACGAGGATTAGCTTGCATCAAAGCCACTACACGATTGAGTTCCAAAATAGACTGCGGTTTGAGCGTAGATTTACCTGTATCAAAAAATATATTATTCAGTGTTACTTTCTCACCTTTTGAGATAGGCGTCAGAAACTGATTTTTAGTAATTTCTTGAGCTTTGGTATCCGTGGGAATAACTACGTTGTCCGAAGTAAATAGATAACCTGGTGCTGTGATAGAAATAGCATATTCTCTACCTGGAGCAAGAATAATAGTATAAGAGCCATCTACTGGATCAGTATTAAGTTCAGAAATGCGCTGCTTGGCTTGAATATCTTCTATAATGATATGGGCATCTAAAGGTTTTTGAGTACGCTTATCCCTGACTACACCTGTAAAAGAAACGGTGGTTAATCCTTCTAAACCTTTGGGAATGTTGATTTGATAAATATCTTGATAACCCTCTCTTTCTTTAACATCTCCCCGAGAGCAGGTATAAGCTACTTTGCTCTTAGGTGCAATTACAAAACCTTCATCATCGCGATAAGTGTTAATGGGTATACCCAAGTTTTGGGGTGTAGTCCAAGTGTTATCAGCTTGTAAAGTAGTTTTAAATATATCTGTTTCGCCAATGCCTGGGTGCTTATTAGAACTAAAATAAAGTGTTTTTGTTTCTGCGTGATAGAAAGGGGAGAATTCATCACCATCCGTATTGATATTAAAGCCCATTAGTTGTGCAGGTTTCCAAGATCCTTTATCATCTTTGAAACTGATGTATAAGTCTTTTCCACCTATACCGCCCTCTCTATCACTGGTGAAGATAATCATTTTACCATCGGGTGAGAGAGTAGCATCACCTTCGTAGTTATCAGGAGTATTGATAGTGTTAGGTAAAGGTTCAGGAGGAGTGCATTTACCTGTAACAGGGTCGAGAGTAGTGATGTAAATATCCCCATCATTTTTAAGAGAGTTAAAAATGTACAAAGTTTTGCCATCGGGCATAAGGCATAGAGGTATATCATAACCATTCGTATTAACAGGAGGAGGTAGGCGCATAGGATTAGCGTACTTTACCCCAGCCACTCGCCTTGCTATAAAAATATCTGTACCTGCGCCCGCTTGTGCAGTGTTTTTATCAGGTCTATTAGAAGCAAATAAAATAAAACTTTCATCTGGTGCAATTACTACATGATTATCTTCCTGGGGGGAGTTAATCTCTGGACCCATGTTTGTCGTAGTAGAAGTAATAGGGCGTTTGAGAAGCTGAATACCTACTTTACAATGTTTAACAGATTTTTCTGCATCCACAGTGGTAACATCTTTGATAGGTGAGGTTACTAAGTACTTTTGGAACATATATAGAGCCTCTTGGAATTTGCCTTGACTTTTGTAGTAGTTACCCACGATATAATATAAACGCGCTTCTATGTTCTTTCCCCCTGATTTAGCCGCTGAAATAAAATACGGCATAGCCTTTTCAGGTTGATTAAGCTTCTCTGCATATACTTGTCCTATTTTGTACTTGATAAGTGCGTTACTGGTGTCTTTTTGGTATATTTTTTCGTACACTTTAAGCAGATTAGTATAGTCTTCTAAATCCTCATAGTACTTGGCTTCTTTATACTCTGATGCAAATTGAGGTTGAGCGAGCATAAAAAAGTTAAGAAGTATGAGAACCAAGGTTAATAGAACTCGCATACAGGTAATAACTTGCAAAAATAGAATTTTTTATAAAAATGAGAGTATTTATTTAACCTTCCACCAGCTGTTTGATTTGAGACGTATATTGGGTTATTTTTTCTGTTTGCTCTTTACACAGAGCGATTTTCAAACGTTAAGTTTTAATTTTTTGGGCGTGTCCTTGTGGGCGTTTCGCTTGCGCTCATGCCCACAAGGTCGGCGTGCTACGGGCTAACGGTGCTACGCCCCCACCCGCCCACCCCTGGACAAGGGTAAGAGCGTGGGCGAGGGGCTTCGCACCGTGCTGACGCACGCCCTCCGCATGCCTCACGCACGCTGCTGTAAAACTAAGCCCTCTTATTCAAAACTAATCTTGTAGATACCTCAAAATCAATACTAAAAAAGATAAAGATAGATTTTTAACCTTGTAACTATTGAAAATGAATTGAAAATAAGGTAAAGCTTACATATTCAGGATTAAAAGTGGTATTAAAGTTTATGTATTCAAGGTTTAATCTTGTATATGCTTGAAAATCAATGTAAAACAAAGTAAAATAATCGTACTTAAAACAAGATAAAAAATTTTACCCTGTATGTAGTTGATAATCAACATTAAACAATCTAAAACAAAGGTATGCATGAAAATAAGGTAAAACATCCAAAAGCTGCTGCGTGAGGCATGCGGAGGGTGCGTCAGCAGTGCGAAGCGCAGCGTAGCACCGAAGCGTCAGCGTAGCCCGTAGCACGCCGACCCAAGCGCAGCGAAGGGACACGCCCAAAAGTAAAATTATTTTTTAGACCTAATGTAAGTAAATCTACATCAATTTTTTAGGTTTACCTCAAACAAAGAACAAGATCTATCGCATTCAATCAGAATGTATTCAATACACTGCTTTTTCTAATACACTTTGGTATAATTTTTCATATTCCGATACAATTCTATCTTTTTCAAATCTCAAAGCGTTTTGATAAGCCATCTGACTAAAAGACTCATGTAAAGAAGGATTGCACAAAATTTCCAAACTTTTATTAGCTAAATCCTGTATGTCGTGTTCTTGAATAAGGTATCCTGTTTTGCCATGTTTAACTAACTCGGGTAATCCTCCTACCCGAGTGGCTACAACAGGGACACCGCATGCCATAGCTTCTAATGCCGCCAGTCCAAAGCTCTCTATGCTAGAAGGTAACAGAAACAAATCACTGATAGATAAAATATCCTCAATAGCATCCTGCTTACCTAAGAAACGAATGTCTCCACAATTACCCAATTCTCTGCATAAACGTTCGATATTAGTTCTTTCGGGTCCATCGCCTACTAAGAGTAATTTAGCAGGAATTTTTTTACGAATAAGGTCAAAAGCACGGATTATATCATCCACGTTTTTGACTTTTCTAAAATTAGAGGAATGGGTAAGGATAGGTTCATTGTAAGGTGCAATGGCTTTTTTGAAATGATCCAATTTTTTTCTGTAAAATCGCTTTGTATCTACAAAATTGTAGATTACTTGAATAGGTTTATCTTGGGTGCGAGGAAAATTACGGTAAGTGTCTTGCTTTAAGGATTGGGAAACGGCAGTTACACCATCGGATTGTAAAATACTGAATGTAATTACAGGTTCTACGGAAGCATCTCGCCCTACAATCGTGATGTCTGTACCATGTAGAGTAGTTACAAATGGGATATGGATTCCCATAGTTTTGAGAATTTGCTGCGCCATATAGGCGCATGCCGCATGAGGTATGGCATAATGGACGTGTAAAATGTCTAATTTTTGAAATCGTGCTACATCTACAATCATGCTGGAAAGAGCTGTTTCATAAGGTTTATATTCAAAAAGAGGATAAGCATTTACATTAACCTCGTGATAATAAATATGCGTAGAGAAAAAATCCTCTAAACGTACGGGTTTGTTGTAGGTAATAAAATGTACTTCATGTTTTTTTTCGGCTAATGCTTTGCCTAATTCGGTAGCCACAACGCCACTTCCACCATAAGTAGGGTAGCAAACAATACCAATTCTCATAACGAAATTAAACAGGCTTTTACAGGAATTTGTTGCGTCTTAAAAGTTATTTAATTTGAAGTTTATTGAGTTAGTTTTGTTTGGGCGTGTCCCTCGCTGCGAGGGACACGCCCAAAAAATCTATCAACAAAATAACCTATTGAACTGAAGCACAAACTTTACTTGTTATAACTGTAAATGCCAGGGTATAAAGCGTTCAAATCTTCTATAGCTTTACTTGGATTTTTGATAAGATTGTATCTAAAAAATTGAAAGTTTTGTAACATGTCCCACTGTCCTTTTTGGAGATAGTACTGTATCCATAACCTCTCCTCGGTTTTATTAAAAAAGTCCTCATTCAACTGCACAATGTAATAAAAATAATTTTGATTTTTGAGATATTGCAAGATATTTTGCTGCAAGAAACGGTATCCTTGCTGCTCTAACTCATGCACAGAAACTGCGACAATTTCTCTATCAGGTAAAATACCTCTTACATCTCGCCAGATGATAATAATATGCGTAGGATTGAATTCCACCTTGCCCCCTGACAAAACAAGACTCCCCAATATATCCACACAAGCTAAATAATTAGCATACACCGCAGGATGAAAATACTGTAAATAAGACATAGTATAATTATATTTTTTGACTGCCAAAGTCTCCATTTGTCCATAATTCCAAGGGTAATAATAAAAGTACTCTTTACCTAGGCTCTCCTCTATCTCTGGACAAAGCGTTTTATGAAGGGTCTTCAAGCTGTCTAATGAAATAAGCGCCTGCAAACTATCAGGGGAATATAATTTAATCTTATCTTTGAATATATCCTCAATAAGTTCTTTCATAAAAATCTGAAAAAAAGCTTGGTTTTTCTCTGCAACGCTACTCTGTACATTAAAGTTATCTAATTTATCTTGGTTAAGAATAGTAGATATAATCCGTATTCTATAAGGGTTTTTAGTTTGGGTTTTGATGTTAGACATGCATGCAGCAGATATTTTTTGGGTGTTCTTATAATAGTTGTTGAGCGCGTTTAGAGAGTCTTTAACCGATACTTTTTTGTTTTTTCTTTGAATACTTAAAACAGTGAAATTAAAGCTTCTATTTTTAAGGATGCTTTTTGCGTCATTTTCTATGATACCTTCACAAGAGCGTTGTACAGATAGTAAGTGATAAGGTACTTTTGGGTGATTGGGATTAAAATATACATATTGAGATTTTACCTCACCGAGTGGATCTTGAGTTTCAATTCGGGCTACTTGTTGCAAAATTTTGAGTTTTTTACTGTTGATATACCATTTTTCACACAGATGCATAGAAAAAAATGCATACCTGTGATGACTGTAATTGAAGTAAAAAAGCGTGCCTTTAAGAGTTTGAGTAGTGAAAGGTATAGTAAGTTGAGCATCTAAATACAAAGGAAGTTCGCCTTTTTGTTGTAAATTTACCAACTCGTTCAGAAAAGCATACGAAACTTTGATAGTGTAAGGATATGTATTCCCTCCCTGATAAGCGTTTTTCTCGGTGCTTAAAATTAAGTCGTATTCTTGTGCAAGTAAATACATCCCGTGTAAAAGAGAAAAAATAAGTATCAGTTTATGCATACTGGCAACCAACCAATTCTAATCACAAAATTAACCAAAAACATTTATCGTATTAAGTCTATCAAGGACAACAAGTTGGATGATATTGTTTTTTGTTTTTGGATGCACTCTTCAAAAGGTGTAAAAACTACCTCTTGATGAATTACTCCTGCCATAACATTTTTTTTGCCTTGTATCAGACCTTGTACTGCGGCTGAACCTAATTGACTGGCTAAAATACGGTCTTTTGCAGTGGGTCTGCCACCCCGTTGCAAATGCCCCAAAATCATTACCCGAGTGGAATAGTAATTAAATTTTTCTTTTACCTTGTTTGCAATTTCTAAGGCACCACCTTCTTCATCGCCTTCGGCTACAATTACAATAGAGGAAGTTTTTTTACGTTCTTTTCCGATATTAAGGATTTTTATCACTTCATCGATAGAGGTAAGAGTTTCAGGGATAAGCACTATTTCTGCACCAGATGCGATACCTGAATATAATGCAATATATCCTGTATCTCTACCCATTACTTCAATGAAAAATAATCTATCGTGTGCGTTAGCGGTATCGCGAATTTTATCTATGGCGTCAACAGCTGTATTGACGGCGGTATCAAATCCGATAGTGTAGTCTGTGCCATATAAATCGTTATCAATCGTACCTGGACATCCAATGATAGGAAGTCCAAACTCTTCATAAAAAATTTTAGCGCCTGTAAATGTACCATTTCCTCCTATCGCTACTAATCCTTCTATGCCTTGTTTTTGTAGATTATCAAAAGCTTTTTTTCTCCCTTCTTTGGTCATAAATGCTTCTGATCTTGCTGTTTTGAGTACTGTTCCTCCTTGTTGTATGATATTTGACACAGAGTAGCTGTATAATGGTATCATTTCGTTGTTTATCATACCGTTATATCCATGCATGATACCTACCACTTCAAGTTGATAAAATAGCGCGGTTCGTACTACAGCGCGTATGCAAGCATTCATGCCTGGAGCATCCCCGCCCGAGGTAAAGACACCTATTTTTTTCATTTGATAAAGATACATAATAGATGTGAATATTTGTATTTTTTGGGCGTGTCCCTCGCTAACGCTCGGGTCGGGGCATTCCGCACTGCGCTTCGCTACGGTACTTCGCTGCGCTTCGCACTGCCTAACGGCATGCTCCATGCCCCTCACGCAAGCCACATTCTGACGTTTTACCTTAACCTTATTTGTAAATGTATCTTTGCTTTATCTTGTTTAATCCTGATTGTCAAATGCTTACAAAATTAAAATTCTTTATTTTCTTTTGAGCTGCGCTCGGTTTATCTCGTTTTGTATTGATTTTCAAATACGTACAAGCTTAAATACATGGACTTTTGATAACCCTTTTACACTGAATATGTAAGTTTTACCTTATTCACAATTCATTTTCAATGAGTTACAAAGTTAAAATGTATTTTTATCTTGTTTAATGTTCATTTTCAGGTACTTACAAGGTTATATTTTGTATAAGTGGAATTAGTCTGCTTGCTGCGTGCGTGAGGCATGCGGAGGGCGTGCGTCAGCACGGTGCGAAGCCCCTCGCCCACTCTCTCACCCTTGCCCAGGGGGTGGGGCGCAGCACCGTCAGCCCGTAGCACGCCGACCTTGCTTGCATGAGCGCAGCGAAACGCAAGCAAGGACACGCCCAAAAAAATTAAAATTTAATAACAGAATATTCATTCAGTCAGCATGTAAATAAATTATGCAAATTGTAGTCGATTTACCTTACTTTTAATTCCCTTATTTACTTACTTTTATATTGTTTTAACACAACTGTCATCCATTATAACTGTATTTTTGCCCAAAAATATTAAGTTTGCAGTAGAAAAGCACCGCTCACTTGTGATTATCATATCTTACAAAAATAAAGATAAGATTATGCAAAGCACTTCGCTCACTGCTTTGCAGACCGTTCCCATATCTGACATGATCTGGGTAGACTTATACCGCCCTACCCCCGAAGAGCAGATAATAGTAGAGGAAAAATTTGAAACTAAACTCCACTCTCGGCAGGAAACAGAGGAAATTCAAAGTAGCGCAAGATACGAAGAAACAGATACAGAAATTACTTGTATCAGTAATTTTCTGACCCTTAACGCAAATGGCACTTATTTTAGCGAAACAGTAGCATTTATTCTCAAAAATCAAGTTTTAATCTCCTACCGTAATAGCGAATTACGCACTTTTGCTGAACTATACAAACGCATGCAGGGCGCCGCTCGCTGGTATAGTACGGGATATCATGTATTAGTAAGTATTTTTGAACTCCGTATAGATTTAGACGCCGATTTAACTGAACTACTAGCCAAAGAAGTGGCTAATCTAACTAAAAATATCAATATACAACAACAAGCCGCCGAAGATACATTGTTTCAAATTGCACAATTTCAAGAAAACACTATGGTCATGCGAGAAAATATCATAGATAAACAAAGAGTTATCTCAGCTATCCTGAAAAGCGATTATTTTCCCGAAGAAATCTACCCAAAGCTCCGTGTGATGATAAAAGATATAGGTTCACTTTTAGACCATGCCCGCTTCAACTTTGAACGTTTAGAGTACCTACAAAATACCGTTTTAGGTTTAATTAACCTTGAACAAAACAAGGTCATCAAAATATTTACCGTAGCTTCAGTTATTTTTATGCCTCCCACCCTAATTGCAAGCATATACGGAATGAACTTTGATTTCATGCCCGAACTTAAGTGGCTATTGGGTTATCCTTTTGCTTTGTTGTTAATGATCCTCTCCTCTGCCCTGACCCTATTTATATTTAAGCGTAAAAAATGGCTATGAATGGGTAGGGAATCATAATGTATGATACTGACAATTTCTAAGAAATAGAGCATAATTTTAATAGAAGCGCCATGATACCAGTCTTTTTTAGAAAAGTCAGTAGTCCTTATGTTCTGCGTGAGGCATGCAGAGGGCAAGCCGTTAGGCTTGGTGCGGAGTCCCTCGCCCACTCTTTTACTCTTGCCTAGGGGGTGGGGCGCAGTACCGTTAGCCCATAGCACACCGACCTTGCTTGCATGAGCGCAGCGAAACGCAAGCAAGGACACGCCCAAAAAACACTTAATAACTAATTCATACCTATTCTTTGTAAAAAAATAGACTTAATATAATACCCATTTCTTGTAACGTTTATCTAAAACCATAATTCATCTATCTCAATGCTATGATGATGCTTTAACTGGTGTATATACTTTTTTGAATGCTGCGAGTTATGTGTATTTTTGCCCATATGAATGATATAAGATTTGTGTATTGGATTATACTTTGTATTACTTTTATTGCTTGTGGTGGCAAACGCAGTGTAAAAAACAGTTCTACGTCGGATAATGAAAAGCAAGTTTATGTACCACAAAAAGAAGTGAAAGCCATGATACTATTTGATGCCACCAAAGCGGAAATGGCAGGTAATGCAGATTGGGTCATAGACGCAGACATATATAATCTTGGCACGTTGAATAATGGCAGAATAGGTATTAGTAAAAAGGGTGAGGCTAATCCGCAGCGGTATCCTACGCCAAGTATAGATAAAATTACTCCCTCTGACCCCGAAGACATTTGGAAAGGAGCATTATCCGCGTGGGCAATTAGTTTAGTAAAAGCAGGTTATGGTGTAGAAACTTTACCTTATGATGGCAAAATTACTTACAAGGAAGAGAATAATCCACAAGATTTGAGCAAATACAAAGTTTTTGTAGTATGCGAACCGAATATTCCCTTCACTACTGATGAAAAAAAAGCCATTTTAGCCTTTGTACGAGAAGGTGGAGGTTTATTTATGATAGCTGACCACCACAAATCTGACCGTAACAATGATGGTTGCGACTCTCCTTGTGTGTGGAATGATTTAATGGAAACTAACCCTTTCGGTATGCAGTTTGACCAAAAACACTATAACGAAATAACCGAAAATATTGCAACTTCTGACAAAAATATCATCAATGGTGTGCATGGTAAGGTAAGAAAAGTAAAGTTTAGCGGAGGAACATCCTTAACCTTGTTTCCATCTGTAAATCCTACGGTGAGAGGTGTAGTATATAGTAAAAAAGGGCAATTAGATAGTGAAAAAGAAGTTTTTTGTGCATACGCGCAGTACGGGCGGGGTAAGGTAGTAGCTTTGGGCGATAGTTCTCCTGCTGATGACGGCACGGGCGACCCTAATGATAAGCTCTACAAAGGTTGGACAGAGGTAGAAGGACATGCTCCTCTTATTCTTAATGCCACAGAGTGGCTACTCAAATAGAGTAAATAGTGTTTGATTATTTTTTATTATGGGCGTGTCCTTGCCCACGTCTCGCTGTGCTCGTGCGGGCAAGGTCGGCGTGCTGCGGGCTGCGCTATCGCTTCGGTGCTGCGCCCCACCCGCCCACCCTCTGGGCAAGGGTTTGAGTGTGGGCGAGGGCTTCGCACCGTGCTGACGCACGCCCTCCGCATGCCTCACGCAAGTGGCATGCAGACTAAGTCTAATTATTGAAAACTTAACCTTGTAAGTATATGAGAATGAACACTAAACAAGGTAAAAATATATTTTAACCTTGTAAATGTTTGAAAATCAATTGAAAATAAGGTAAAGTCTAAGTGTTCAGGGTTAAGAAGTGTAGAAAGTTCATGTATTCAAGATTGTAAGTATTTGACAATCAATAAAAAAACAAGGTAAAACAACCATAATTCAAACAAGATAAAAAATTTAACTTTGTAAACGCTTGATAATCAACATAAAATAAGATAAAGCAAAGATATGTCTAAAAATAAGGTAAAACATCAAAATACGGCTGCGTGAGGGATACGAAGCATGCCGTTAGGCAGTGCGAAGCGCAGCGTAGCACCGAAGCGTTAGCGTAGTGCGCAGTAGCCCGACCCGAAGCGCAGCGAAGGGACACGCCCAAAAAACTATCATAAAACTTCTAATAGCTAAGCTCAATCAAAATGATACATCCATACAAAATCACTACCATTACAAAAAAGAAATTCAATAGCAAAGAATTTTTGTATCTACCCAGTTCTCTTTTTGAGTTTAGAAATATAAGGCTAATCGCTACCATTGGCATAAATAATGAACCAAAAAGACTATACATCACCAACAAAATTTGAGCTTTCTGAACTAAAAACATCATGGCAATAAGTATCATACCCATTTGAAAGTATCTATACGGAGTCGTTTGAGTGTAAGAACCCTGATAATCTTGCTTTTTCAACAAATAGTATCCGTTAGCAAAAAAATAAGGTACACTTTGCCATACCCCTAACATAGAACCTATCACCGCAGCATAAAAACCCGAGATAAAAAAATACCTTCCCATACTCTCACCCATTAAACTACCTATCTTTCTAAAAGCTTGCTTAGCGGACTCTTCCGAGTCTGCTAAAATCCCATGAGGACGCAATACATGCGACACAATAAATAAAATACAAGCACCAAATAAACCCGAAATAATGTACCCCGTTGCCGCACTAATTTTTACTTCTTTAAATTTAGATAAATCATGCCACTCTTTCTCCTTTACCCAATAGCTAAATGAAAGCAAAGTAACCGTTCCACCAATTCCGCTGATAATAGCTAATATCACCACAGGTTTATTGATAGGGAACGTAGGATATTCAATAGCTGGCGGATGTATCTCAACCTTGAAGCAACTTAATACAATAGATAAAAACATAAAACCTACTACAAAAGAGATAACTTTTTCAAACCCATCAAAACGGATAAAACGAACTAAAAGCCACCCCAAAATACCGTGTAATCCTGCATAAAATGCGTTGTTATACTTTGAGTTAGAATGCAGTTTAGGTACGTCAAATTGTTGGATTGCCATACCACAAGCACCCATTAACGCTGCGCACACTAAAATAGTCCATATTAAAAAATAACTAATAAAAATCCATTGAAGCCACTTAGGAAAAGAGGTAAGCCAAGTTTCTAATAACGTTTTACCTGAATATAATTGCCATTTAACCATTCCTACGGTGAGAAGATATTTGAGTAAAACCCCCAAAATAATTGCCCATAAAATACTTGTTCCTGCAACTGTTCCTGCCCATGTAGCTCCGAAGAAATCACTTGCGCCTATCCCCGTAGCGGCTAATAAAATTCCTGGTAAAATAATACTTAAATAGCGTTTTATCTCTTGCACGGAGTAATATACAAAGAAATACTTAATAAACAATTATTGAAAAGACCACTAAGCAGTGAGTAATTTGATATATTTAGCAACTTTTTATATTTGAATACAAATATTTTTAGGTTCAGTGAAAAAGCGTAGAGCTTCCCATCCGCCTTCTCTCCCCACACCTGATTGCTTCATTCCACCAAAAGGAGTTCTTAAATCACGAATTAACCAGCAGTTTACCCATAAAATTCCACTTTCTACAGCTTGAGCTACCCTGTGTGCGCGAGCAAGGTTTTGGGTCCATATACTACCTGCTAAACCATATTGAGTGCTATTTGCAAAAATTATAGCTTCCTCCTCCGTATCGAAGGGTTGAATAGTAACTACGGGTCCAAAAATCTCCTCTTGATTTGTACGACAATATGCATCTAGCCCTGTGATTACCGTGGGATATACGAAATAACCTTTTTCACATCTTTGGTTAACCACTGGCTTTTCTTTACCACCATAGAGTATTTTACCTCCCTCCTCTTGTGCAAGATCGATATATGAAAGTATTTTTTCATAATGAGATTTAGAGACTACTGCACCTAAATTTGCGCGTTCGTCTAATGGGTCAGCCACTATTAGTTTTTTAGTTCTTTCCACAAATTTTTGTACAAAAACTTCATAAATGCTTTGCTCTACAAATATCCTAGAACCACATAAACAAATTTGCCCTTGATTAGAAAAAGATGCACTAACTGTTTCATGAATAGTACGTTCTAAATCGCAATCTGCAAAAACGAGAGTAGCGTTTTTACCACCCAATTCCAAAGATAATTTTTTAAACATTGGTGCAGCTACACGGGCAATTTCCTGACCTGTTTTAGTTCCTCCTGTGAAAGATATAGCTCTAATACTTG
This sequence comes from Bacteroidia bacterium, assembly GCA_025057675.1. Taxonomy (GTDB): domain Bacteria; phylum Bacteroidota; class Bacteroidia; order JANWVE01; family JANWVE01; genus JANWVE01. The sequence continues at coordinate 850 of JANWVE010000057.1, read as the reverse complement.
GGTGTTGAGTAATGGCTGTACCTACGGTACTTCCATAACCATGCACAATGTTCATTACTCCTCTAGGTAGCCCTGCTTCTATACACAGTTCTGCAAGTAAATAAGCAGTCATAGGAGTAATTTCTGAGGGTTTAGCAACAACGCAATTACCTGCGGCCAGAGCAGGTGCTACTTTCCATGTGAAAAGATAAAGAGGTAGATTCCAAGGAGATATGCATCCTACTACTCCCAAAGGCATACGTAGAGTATAGTTCAAAAAGTGAGGTTGATAATGAGACTCAGAAGCAAAATGAATAATTCCTGTGGCAAAAAACCTAAAATTTTCCACAGCGCGTGGAATATCTACTTTTTTAGATAGTTTTAGGGGTTTACCGTTGTCTGTGGTTTCAGCTAAGGCTAATTTATCTAAGTTCTTTTCTATCAAGTCTGCAATTTTTAATAAAATTTGACTTCTTTCTTGTGCAGATTTTCTACTCCACGAATTGAAAGCTTCGGATGCTGCTTGTACAGCCTTATTTACGTCTCTGCTATCTGAGTCGGGGAGATAGCTGTACACTTCTCCTGTGGCAGGATTGATATTCTCTATGTATTTATTGCTGATAGGTTCAACTAATTCTCCGTTGATATAGTTTTTTATCTGCATAAGTTCTCACACAAAGATAAAAAGGTTTTTGGGGTATAAAAATAAATGATTTTTATTCATTTACGGGATAATGTAACCGATTGTGTATTTTGAGAATGCGTAAAAAAGTTAGAATAATCAAATTTTGATGTTTTTTTGGGCGTGTCCTTGCCCACGTCTCGCTGCGCTCGTGTGGGCAAGGTCGGCGTGCTACGGGCTGACGGTGCT
>JANWVE010000056.1 GCA_025057675.1 Bacteroidia bacterium | reverse complement strand
GAGGGTGTAGATTTCTAAATATGTATTGAGTTCTGCTTCAAAATAAGGAAGTAAGGCGTCAAATTCGCTGATGGAATAAGAAGTCAGGGCCTTGAAACTCTTTTCATTTTTTCTTATATCATTGTAATTCATATATTTAGAAAATTCTTAACAAATTAAGTTGATTATTCGGCGGAAATATAATAAATTTGTGTTCATAAACTCTATTGAATACTTCATAGATTTGTGCAGTATGAAACAGTTTTTCTTTTTTGTAATATCATTGATGATATTAAATTGTTATGGACAAACTTGGCAAGTGCTGGATAGCTTGGCTTATCTTTATTCAGATACAAAACCAGACTCGGCAATAGCACTAAGCCAAAAAGCCCTAGAATTATGCAGTAATGATAAAAAAAGCGCTGATTATGCGACTTGTTTAAGTACATTAGCATACGCATTCTACAAAAAAGGAAACAAAAAAACAGCAGACAGCATTTTCAAAAATTCATTAACAATATTTGAAAGTGATACTAAGAATAAAACTACAAACGCTTATACTAAAGCACTGAATTTGTATGGTATTTTCAATGAAACGCTACTTAACTACAAAATCTCCGAGCAGTTATATACAAAAGCTATTTCAATACGAATCAATGAACTTAAACAAGACAGCGTAGAATGTAGTGATTTATTCAACAATTTAGGATCTTTAATGCGAAGGACAGGCAACCTTACCCAAGCAGAATACTATCAATGGATATCTAACAGACTTTACAAGAAACGACTGAAACATGATCAAAGTCCTACTTTATTGCGAAGTTATTACAATAATTTGAAAAACCTATCAAAAATATATGAGGACAAAGGCGATTTTCGGAAGGCGGAGGAGGTTTATATGGAATTACTCAATAATGTAGCAAGTTACTATCCAAAAGATGATGGCAATCTGTTGTATGCCAATACACTGAATGATATAGGGGTTTTTTACGGAAAAGCAGGCCGAATAGAAACTGCGGAAAATTATTTCGATCAGTCGCGCACGATAATCAAAAAAATAAGGGGGGAAACCAGTCAGGATTACGGCAGGGTTCTTAATAATATAGCCACGCTTTATACATATCATAAAACTAAATTGGACCAGGCAGAGATTTTACTAAAAGAGGTAGACAGAATTCATTCTCTCCAGGGTAGTAGTAAAGAAACGAATATGGAATACCTTTCACTTAAAAACAATCTTGGTATGCTGTATCTTGAACAGAGAAACTACGAAAAAGCAGAAAAAGAATTTTTGAACCTTATACCCTTATTAGGCAAAAAATTAGGTCAAAACAGTGCTCCTTATGCTGCCACCTTAAATAATTTAGCAGGAGTTTATGAAAATATGAACAAGCTGGGGGTTGCAGAGAGTTTGTATAAGGAATCTATCAAGGTTAAAGAAAAAATCTATGGTGAGAGTAGCGTGCAAGTTGGACATACCATTGCAAACATAGCAAAAGTGTATTTCCTGAAAAAGGATTATGTTCAATCTGACAGTATGTATCAAAAAAGTTTGTCTGTCCTTAAAAAACAGTACCCACCCTATCACGTGGATATTCTGACACGCATTTTTGACCTGACAAATTTGTATATTTATGTTGGTGATATCCAGCGTGCCGATAAACGATTATCAGAAGCCAAGAGCATAGTAAGACAATACTATTCCAATAAACATTCTAAATTTTATGATTTGATGCTTTTCAAAGCTATTTCTGCATTGTATTACAAACAGCATAAGTTTGACTCGGCAATATATTATATCAAAAAAAGCGTAGAGTATCTTTATGAAGATCTAGAAACAACTTTCAATACGCTTTCAGAAGAGGAGAAAATAAAGTACAATGAACGATACGCGTATAACACTTTAAATCAATTTTATTTTTATCTATTATCTCTTAGCTCCGAACAAAAGAAAGATTATCAAGAAAACTTGAAGTACGCTTATGAAATGAGTATAACCAATAAAGGCTTTATTTTGACTTCGTTGATAGATATAAGAAAGAAAATTTTTAATTCTGAAGATACTGCCCTCAAAAAAATGTACTATCAATGGAAAGAGTTAAAAGACAAATATGTAAAAGTAGCGGGTTTATCTAATCAGGATTTGGCAAAAAATAAAATTAACCTGGATAGTATGTTATTTGTCATCAATAATTTGGAAAAAGAGATGGCATATAAAAGCGAGGTGTTTTCAAAAACAAAAAGAATTACTCGTGAAAAGTATTACGATGCCGTAGTTCAGCATTTAAGGAAATCCGATGCGGCAATTGAAATAGTTAGGGTTATTTGTAAAGATAACTTAGTCGCAGAAAAAGACAGTATTGTGTATATTGCACTTATAGCTAAGGGAAATATGAAATACCCGGAAATGGTCATACTCCCATATGGTAACCAATTAGAAAATCAGTATTATATTAACTTCAAACGTTCCATTCAAAATAAAACACTTGATGATATAAGCTACAAAGTATTCTGGAAATCCATTGCTGAAAGATTAAAAGGCATTAAAAGCGTATACTTTTCACCTGATGGCATCTACCACCAAATCAATATAGCTACTTTGTACAACCCTGAAACAAAAAAGTATGTTTTTGATGAAATCCAAGTTATCAATGTAACCAATACTAAAGATATTCTCAACAAACGCACTTACACTACAAAAAACAACTACTTAATAGGAAATCCGAAATTTGACCTACAAATTGGTATAGAAAAAGATAATGAAAAATCAAAGCAAGAACGTACATTTGAAGGGTTTTTAGAAGGTTTAAGTCAATTAGAAGGGGCAGAAAAAGAAGTTAAACAGATTTCCAGTATCCTTCCTAACTCTACGGTGATAGTAGGTGCAAATGCCACCGAGGAATACATCAAATCCCTCAAAAACCCCCGTATACTGCACATTGCCACGCATGGATATTTCAAAAAGGGACAGTATCAAAGCAGTACGCAAGCCATGCTCAATGCAGGACTTTTGTTAGCAGGCGTAGTAGATTATGATAGGATAGAAATGCGCCCATTAGACAAGGAAGATGGTAAATTAACGGCGTTTGAAGTGATGAACATGGAATTAGACAGCACAGAATTGGTCGTGTTGAGTGCGTGTGAAACGGGATTAGGACAAGTGGGCAAAGAAGGGGTTTATGGTTTGCAACGGGCGTTTAAGGTAGCAGGGTCGCAGAGCATCATCATGAGCTTATGGAAAGTAAATGACGAAGCTACCCAACTACTCATGACTAAATTTTATGAAAATTGGCAAAAAAAGAGTATGCCCAAGCGCAAAGCATTTGAAGCAGCGCAGAAAGAAACCCGAAAACAGTACAAAGAGCCATATTACTGGGGTGCTTTTGTGATGATTGAATGAGGTTTTTGGGCGTGTCCCTCGCTCACGCTCGGGTCGGTGCATTCCGCACTACGCGTGCGCTGCGGTGCTACGCTACCGCTCCGCACTGCCTAACGGCATGCTCCATGCCCCTCACGCAAGCTGCTTTTTGATGCTTTACTTTAATTTGCATATATGCGTTTGTTTTACTTTGTTTGACATTTATCTTCAGTTACCTACAGGGTTAAACATGATTTGACGCGTTTTTAGTCTGCTAGCAAGGTTCTTTGCGTGAGGCATGCGAAGGGCGTGCGTCAGCACGGTGCGAAGCCCCTCCCCCACACTAAAACCTTTGCCCAGGGGGTGGGGCGCAGCACCGTAGCGAAGCGCAGCCCGTAGCACGCCGACCTTGCACACCTACGCGCAGCGTAACGTGTGCAAGGGCACGCCCAAAAAATAAAAAGAAAAACTCAACAAACTACATTTCTCTTAATACAGAATAAACTACTGTACCTACTGCTTTAAGGGTATTTTTATCTATATTAGAAAGGTCATCCCTTTGTGTGTGCCAATACTCAGGAAAACCTCTCGGGCGACTAGGATTGTGGTCAATAATGTCAATAGCAGGAATATTCGCAATTTTATGAATATACAAATGGTCATCTATTACAGCAGTCCCTTTTTCGTTCAAAAAATAGATACCATAACCTAACTGCGCAGCTTTGTTCCAAATTTTATCCACTAATGCACGAGCTACTTCATCCGATAATTGCTCCCGATAGAAAGTAGCATTTTTGCCTCCTACCATATCTAAAACAATGGCATATTCTGCTGTATAATCCTTTATATGAGGATTTTTTGCCCAATACTGCGAACCTAAACAATACGTATCCTCTTTTTCAGGTTTGTAATCATCAGGTGCACCGTAATCCTCCGCATCATTAAGTAAAATATCTATTCCTATGTTCTGAATAGGGTATTTTTTTAATAGTCGGGCTATTTCTAATAAAACGGCAACCCCACTAGCACCATCATTAGCACCTAGTACCGCCTTACTTTTATCATTATCCTGGTCTGTAATATGGCGAGAGTCCCAATGTGCAGTAAGCAGTATTCTACGCTTATGCGTGGGATTAAAAACGCCAATAATGTTATGTAAGGGCAATAATGAACCATTATAAGCTGTTACAGTACTTTTTTGCTCATATACTTTATCCGCAAAACGAGATAAAGTGCTAACTAAATAAGCTCCGCATAAATTATGTGCAGGTGTATTAGGCACACGCGGACCAAAACTTACCTGTTTTTCTAAAAAAAAATAAGCGGAGTCTGCGTTAAATTCACCAAAGTACGTATCTTTTACTTCGTTTTTATCTTGTTTTTTGAAATTGTCTTCATGGTTCTCTTCTTGATTTTTTTTGTTTTTAGTACAGCTTAAGCACATAACTAATACTAAAAACAAGGCAACCCATTCTGAAAAAAGCTTTAATTTCATAAATTTAAGGAGTTAAACGGTTATAATGACGTGCAAAAGGAATAGTTTCTCTAACATGGTGTAAACCTGCAACGTAAGCTACTAAGCGCTCTAATCCTAATCCAAAGCCTGAGTGAGGCACAGAACCAAATCTACGTAAGTCTAAGTACCATTCAAAAGCGCTCATGGGTAGATTGTGTTCCTGAATTTTTTGAATAAGAACTTGCTCGTCTGTTTCACGCTCTCCCCCACCTACAATTTCACCATAGCCCTCGGGGGCTAACACATCCACGCCCATAGCCCAACGACTATCTTTGGGGTCTCGTTTCATGTAAAAAGCTTTTACCTCATGCGGATAGCGATGCACCATGATAGGTACTTCAAAATGACGTGTAATTACAGTTTCATCACTTCCTCCAAAATCATTTCCAAGTTCAAATTCTTTAGCAGACTTCATCCATTGGGGGATATTACGCATCAATTCTTCTAAATCTTTGAGGGTAGCGTTAATTTCTTGGAGTCTTCGGTCAATTTCTGCTTTACGACCTTTTTTAGCGCTAGGATGTTCTTGTTGTAATTGTTTTTGCTCCGCAAGAAGTTCTTGGGTTTGTTGTTGAGCATTTTCAAGGTCTTTTTGTAGCAATGTTTGAGTTTTATCTGATTTTAGAAGTTCTACGGCTTCTTGGTAGGTCATACGTATAAAAGATTCATCTACGAGTTTTTGCAGTTTTGAGGTATCTCTTTGTAATAGATTGAGTTCTGTTCGGCAATTGGTTAGGACAGCATGAACAATGTATTTGAGCATGGATTCTATGAGGTCCATGTTCATATCTAAGTCATAAAAAGCCATTTCAGGTTCAATCATCCAGAATTCGCTCAAATGTCTGCGTGTTTGGGATTTCTCTGCTCTAAAGGTAGGTCCGAAGGTATAAATTTTGCCCATTGCCATGGCCATTGCTTCGCCGTATAGTTGTCCTGATTGTGATAAATAAGCAGGTGTACCATAGTAATCCGTTTCAAATAAGGTGCTTGTACCTTCGCAGGCGTTTGCAGTAAAAATTGGGGCATCCATTTGCACAAAACCTTGTTCTTGAAAAAATTGATGTATGGCATAAATGATACGGTTACGCACACGCATAATTGCCCATTGGCGTGGGGTACGCAGCCATAAATGCCTGTGGTTCATTAAAAAATCTACACCGTGTTCTTTGTGTGTAATCGGATAATCTTTTACAATTTGATAAATTTGTATGTTTTGTACTTGAATTTCAAAAGGAAATCTATCTCTGTGATTAGGGACAACTTTACCTGTAACAGCAAGTGAACTTTCTTGGGTTAATTGTTCTGCATCTTTCCAAGTTTGTTCATTTACTTCTTGCTGACTTATAACTGCTTGGCAAAATTCAGAGCCATCTCTGATTACTAAAAATTTGATGCCTTTACTTTCTCGGATATTGTAAATCCATCCTTGTACAGTAACAGTATTGCCCTCGTGTTTAGGTAAATCTATGATTCTTGTGTTCATTGTGGCAAAAATAGCAGTTTTTTTATTTGTAGGGTTATAGTTTATTTTTTCGAGTGTGTCCTTGTGAGTGGGAGCATGAACACCAGTGAAATGCTCACAAGAACACGCCCAAAAATAAATTCTGAAAATAAACCCTGTTTGATGCAATAGCTCTAATACATTTTGCAAAAAAGTGCCTCTTTTGTATTCTGAAAAGTTTTTAATGTAACTTATGTTAATCTTAGTTGTAACTTTATTTTGTTTATTTGCTTGTTAATTATGGTAGAGAAAGTTCATTGTTTAATTATAGGTTCGGGTCCAGCAGGATATACAGCTGCTATTTATGCTGCCCGAGCTAATCTTAAACCTGTTTTATATCATGGTTTGCAGCCTGGCGGACAACTCACCACTACTACGGATGTAGAAAACTATCCAGGATATCCTGAAGGGGTCAAAGGTCCTGATATGATGGCAGATTTTCATAAACAGGCCCTACGCTTCGGAACAGACATCCGCAATGGATTAGTAACCGCAGTAGATTTTTCTAAACGACCATTTGAAATTACAATTGACGAAGGTAAGCATAAAGTCATTGCTGATGCAGTAATTATAGCAACAGGGGCTAGCGCTAAGTGGCTTGACATCCCATCAGAGCAAAAATTTAGACTTAATGGAGGAGGGGTCAGTGCTTGTGCTACGTGTGATGGTTTTTTTTACCGAGGTAAAGAAGTAGCCGTAGTGGGAGGAGGAGATACAGCCGCCGAAGAAGCTACCTACCTCGCAAGAATATGTAAAAAAGTGTATATGATACACCGCAGAGATACCCTTCGTGCATCCAAAGTAATGCAACAACGCGTATTCAACACAAATAATATAGAAATGCTTTGGGACAGTGAAGTAGATGAGATTCTCGGAGAGGAATTTGTTACAGGGGTTCGTATCAAAAATGTAAAAACAAATGAGAAAAAAGAAATTAGCTTATCAGGGGTATTTATTGCTATTGGGCATCAACCTAATACAAAAATATTCAAGGATTGGTTAGATTTAGACGAACAAGGATATATCAAAACACTACCAGGAACTACAATAACTAACATTCCAGGGGTCTTTGCTTGCGGAGATGTACAGGATAAAATATACCGACAAGCAGTTACTGCCGCAGGTACGGGTTGTATGGCAGCGCTTGATGCCGAGAGATTCCTTGCTGAGCATGCATAAAATCCGTGCGTACTAAATTTATATTAAGTCTATTTTTTTACAAAAAATAGGTATGAATTACTTTAAGTATCTTTTGGGCGTGTCCTTGCCCACGTCTTGCTGCGCTCGTGTGGGCAAGGTCGGCGTGCTACGGGCTAACGGTGCTGCGCCCCACCCCCTGGGCAAGAGTAAGAGCGTGAGCGGGGACTTCGCACCGTGCTGACGCACGCCCTCCGCATGCCTCACGCAAGTTGCCAATAGACTAAGCTCACTTATTCAAAGTATAACTTTGTAAGTAGCTGATAATGAACAAAAAACAAGGTAAAACATATTTTTACCTTGTAAACATTTGAAAATGGATGAAAAACAAGGTAAAGCTTATTTAATCCCTGTAAAGTCCATGTATCCAAGGTTTAACCTTGTACATGCTTGAAAATCAAAGCAAAACAAGGTAAAATAACAACATTTGAAACAAAGTAAAAAATTTTAACCTTGTAAGTTACTGATAGTCAATACTAAACAAGGTAAAGTAAAGATATGTTTAAAACCAAGGTAAAACGTCAAAAGGCTGCTGCGTGAGGCATGCGGAGGGTGCGTGAGCAGTGCGCAGCGCAGCGAAGCACCGAAGCGATAGCGCAGCCCGCAGCACGCCGACCCGAGCGCCAGCGAGGGACACGCCCAAAAAAGTAAAATTATTTTTTAGACTTAATATATTTTGGAATAGGATTTTCATCTTTTGGCGTGTCTTTTATGAATATGAGCCAATCGAAACGCCCACAAGGACACGCCCAAAGAATCCATAAAACAACCCAACCCTTTATTTGTAAGCTAATACAATAAGTCCTGTTCCTCTACTGTTCTCTCGCTTTACATCTATCCAATTAAGCACAAGACAAACAGGAAATATCACCAAATAGTAAAAAGGCAATACCACAAAAAACCATCTACTTTTTCCTATCCATGAGATAGGATACTTCATAGAAAGTCGCCACGATAAACTACCATATTTACCATAAGAATACTTTACCTCTACCTTAGAAAAACCTGCTTTTAACAATTTTTGTGTGATTTCCTCTTTGCTATATCCATCACGAACATGCTCTTCTATAAAAGAATTATCTCCTTCATGATGAACATCGCTTCCTCCTTGGTCGGATGGAGTAGAAATAAACAAGACCCCATGTTTTTTGAGCGATGTCCCGAAATTACGAAAAACTACTTCATCTTCTAATATATGTTCCATTACATCTATGGATAAAATAGCATCATAAGCATGAGGTCTTTGATAGGTTACTAAATCCTCTACATAAAATTTAACCCTGTCGCCTTTACCTATCTTTTGAAAAAAAAGGTTACAATCGTGTATTTGCTCTATTTTTACATCAACTGCTGTAATTTGCCATAAATCACTCATTTTAGAAAGTGTATATGTGTATTGTCCAAAGCCACTACCCGCATCGAGAATATGTATAGGAAGATTTTTTTTATCTTTTGACCATCTGCGTATGTGCTTGTAAATGTGCCATGCCCGCAGTAATAAAACATTAAGTATCCTGTAAAATACCTTCCTTAAAAAGGGGGTTTTATTAAAGAAATTACCTAGTGATTTTTTTATAGGGTCGTACTGCATGGGACAAAAATAATACACTTACTCGGCAAACAAGAATGAATGGAATAAGAAAACACTTTAATTCAAAAAAATTCTCTGTTTTCTCAAATCAAAATTTGTAAGTATCAAAAACCATTTGTACTTTTGCAGTCGCATTTATGCGGGAATGGCGAAACTGGCAGACGCACTAGACTTAGGATCTAGCGCCGCAAGGCATGTGGGTTCGACTCCCTCTTCCCGCACTATCAGAATCAGACCTACAGATCAGACGTAGCCTTGTAAACTTTCTCTCTTACAAGGAATTTTTTTACATACTTTACTGCTAACTTAACTTATTTAATCAATATATGAACATTATATTCGAAGAGAAACCATATTCAACGGGTGAGATAAAATTAGAGTTAGAGCCTCAAGACTATATACCATCTATTCAAGAAAAAATTAAACAAGCGAGCAAACACGCAAAAATACCAGGTTTTAGACCTGGAAAAGTGCCTGCTTCTTTAGTTCAAAAAATGTATGGTAAAAGCATTTTGCTTGATGAAATAAATAAAATCATTAGTGAAAATGTAGCAAAATACCTCGCCGATAAAAACATAGAGATTTTATTTGATGTTCATCTGGACACAGATAAGTCACCTTCTCTTTCAGAACTCTATGAGCTTAGTCTTGGTGAACCCAAACCCATATACCTTTATCTCAACGTCATTCTTAAACCAAAGCCGAGAATTGATTTAGTTGAGGATTTATCAGGTCAAGAGTTTATACGATACAAGGTTATTCCAACAGAGGAAGAGATAGAAGAGTATATCAGAGAGTTATCTTACAAAATGGGGGTATATCATCAAGCAGAAAGTGCAGATATCAACGACACAATATATGGAACAATGAGCAATGGAGAGAAACCTGATCTAGAAACAAATATGCGAATAGACTTGTATAAAGTTCCTATAAGTATTGCTGACCGCTTTGTGTCTAAAAAGGTTAATGATAAAATAGAAATAGACCTCAATACAATCAAAGATATACTTTTAAAAGATGCCGCCTTTGTTGTAGATGATAAAAACTTTAATATAAAAGATAAAGATGCACCCCAAACATTTGTTTATCTCATCAAGAATATATCTCATATCACACCAGCAACAATAGATGAAACATTTTATGAGCAAGTTTCATACGGTCAAGTAAAAGAGAAAAATGATTTTTACGGTTTTATTAAAGACCAACTTATTAAAGAATTTGACCACATTTGTAAATTAGATCTTTGCAAAAAAATAGAAGATAAACTATTAGAAAAAGTAGAAATCTCTTTACCTGAAAATAAAATCAGAGAAAAAATTATTAACCAAAATAAAAATACTCCCTCTGACCCTCAAAAGCAACAAAATTGGCTCAAAGAGGAAATAGATTCTATTAAACGAAGACTAATCCGAGAGCGATTGCTTGAAATGCATAATATAGAGATTACCCGTGAAGATATTCTACGACAAATTACCTTACAAATCAAGCAAAGCTGGGCAAAGATTATGAAACAACAAAACTTAGACTACCTAACTATCAATGACATAGATCTGGAAAATGAAGAAAATCAAGAATTTGTAGAAATGGCTGAGAAGTTTATAGAAAAAGACGAGCAGCGTGCGGTCGCTTATCTAAAGGTAGAATATCATTACATGCAGCAAATTTTTCTTGAGCAAGTCCCGCACACCGTGAAAGAAATTTGCATCAGCGACTACAGAACTATGAAAGTTACATGAATTTTAATTTTCAATTCTTTAATTCTTGTCCTTCAAAAATACGCTTCTTATATCGCATGGCGTGATTTTTGTAAGCCTTGACTTTTGTATGAAGAATTTATCTGATTTAGAGCAAGAAAAACAGCAAATACTACGAGAGTTAGAAGAATTAAAAAAGCAGATACAACAAGATATCAATCTCTTGAAAGCAAAATATGATACAAAAAATATAGCCAAAAATATTACTCATGATCTTTCTAAAAGATATATCAACAAACACTTAGTCTTAATTTTGGCAGCAGCTGCGAGCACAATGCTTTTACTTTATTTGTTATCTCGCAGGAAGAGACAAAAAAAAGTAGGAGAAAGTCAATGCACAAAAACAGCCCATAAATCTAACAGCGGTATGATGCCGGTCCCTATAAAAGCAAAAAAATCCTCTTTTGTTTTAGATTTAGCTAAAGAAGTCGCATGGACTATAACAATGGAGATGGTTCGTAAAAAAGTAAATGAATATCTTAAAAAGAAAAATGAAGTAAGAGTTTAAGAGTTTAGGTTATGAAGGTAAATTTAAGGTTTATTTTGGGCGTGTCCTTGTGGGCGTTACGCTCCGCGTATGCCCACAAGGTCGGCGTGCTACGGGCTACACTATCGCTTCGGTGCTTCGCTGCGCTCCGCACTGCTTACGCACCCTTCGCATGCCTCACGCAAGCCGCATTTTGATGTTTTACCTTATTTTGAAACCTATCTTTGTTCTATCTTGTTTTGCTTTGATTATCAAATACTTACAAGGTTAAAATTTTTTACCTTGTTTAACAACATCAATAGGGTTGACATTTTATGTATTATGAATGATATCTGGGGGTGTAATGGTGTGAATATCGGGGAATAGAAAACAGTTTTCGGGTTGTTGTGAGATATATTTTAATAAATGAACATAATATATTAAGTATACTTTATTTTTACAAAAAATAGGTATGAATTAGTTATTAAGTGTTTTTGGCACGAGCTTGCTTGCATTTCGCTGTGTTCATGCAAGCAAGGTTGGCGTGCTACGGGCTAAGGATGATACACCCTCTGGGCAAGAGTAAAAGCATGAACGAGGGGCTTCGCACCAAGCCTAACGGCTTGCCCTCCGCATGCCTCACACACAACATTCTGCAAGTATCTTAAACCACCCATACTCTGTAACCTTGTAAATAACTCAAAATGACGCAAAAACAAAATAAAACAAAACTATGCATAAAATGAGATAAAAACCTCAAAATACAGGGTTAGATGCGTGAGGGGCATGGAGCAAGGGCGTTAGCCCTGTGCGAAACGAAGTGTAGCACCGAAGCGTCAGCGTAGTGCGGAATGCACCGACCCGAGCGCCAGCGAGGGACACGCCCAAAAAAGTAAAATTATTTTTTAGACTTGATATACAAATATTAGCGCAAATAAAAAATAGACTTAATTAGTAAATTTATTGATGATACCTTACAGAGAAGTTGAATATGTTAAAAAAGTTGTATTTTGCGTGCCGTTTCATAAAAAACACTATGGAACTACAAGAGGAAATAGAAGGAAAAGTGGTTTTACTTAGTTTTATAGGAAATTTTTTGGGAGAAACTGACGGTGTAATTGTAGTAGATGCTATTAACGATTACATCACAGATGGCTACACCGATTTTGTGGTAGATATGCAACAATTAGAACACATCAATAGTGCAGGGTTAAGTGTGCTTATTACAGTTAGTGATAAGATTAAAAAAGTGGAAGGCACACTTATTCTAACCCAAATGAATGAGAGAGTGCTAAAACTATTCAAAATAACCAAATTAGATACCGTATTTAAGATTGAAAACTCTACAAGAGAAGTGGTCAAAAAACTTAATACATGAAAAGAATAGTAGATATTGTACTCGGTCTGCAGTGGGGTGATGAAGGTAAAGGCAAAATAGTAGATGTAATTGCCCCAAAATACGATATTATTGCACGTTTTCAAGGAGGACCTAACGCAGGACATACCATAGAATTCGAAAACAAAAGATACGTACTGCACACTATACCTTCGGGTATTTTTCATGAAGGAATTACTTGCGTCATCGGTAATGGGTTAGTGATAGACCTAATTACTTTGCGAGAGGAAATAGAACGACTAATCAACACAGGTATACCTGTTAAAGAGCGTTTAATTATTAGTGATAAAGCACATTTAATTTTACCCACGCATAAAGCATTAGACAGTGCTTATGAACAAGCAAAAGGTTCGCAGAAAATAGGTTCTACCTTACGTGGGATTAGCCCCAGCTATCAAGATAAAATTGGGCGCAACGGCTTACGCATGGGAGATATTCTTCTGCCTGATTTTGAAGCACGGTACTATGCAGTAAAAAGCTATCACTATAAAATTTTAGAACAGTATCATTATCCTGTTGAACAGATACAAGAAAGCCACAGAAAATTTTTTGATGCAGTTGCTTTTATTCAGCAGTTTCGCATACAAGATACAGCTTTGTATCTAAACAATGCAATACAGAACAATAAAAAGATATTAGCTGAGGGTGCGCAGGGTTCGTTATTAGATGTAGATTTTGGGTCATATCCTTATGTAACGAGTTCCAACACAACAGCCGCTGGGGCATGCACAGGATTGGGAATTCCACCTAACACAGTAAACGAAGTATACGGCGTATTCAAGGCGTACTGCACAAGAGTAGGCAGCGGACCTTTTCCCACAGAGCTAGATAATGAACTAGGAGAGTATATTCGGATCAAGGGAAACGAGTACGGTTCTACTACGGGTAGAAAGCGCCGTACAGGCTGGCTGGACATACCTGCCCTTAATTATGCTATCATGTTGAGCGGCGTTACACAGCTGATACAAACCAAAGCGGATGTCCTTTCTCAATTAGAGGAAATACAAATATGCGTAGGGTATTTATATCAAGGTAAAAAAATAAACTACTTGCCGTATAATTTGCAAGATAAAATTACTCCTGAATACATCACAGTACCCGGCTGGAAACAGGATATTAGTCAGTGTAGAAACAAAGCTGATTTGCCAGAAGCTTTTATGAACTTTATTGAAACTATCAGCCGCTATGTAAATGCTCCAATACAGTATATATCCGTCGGTCCTGATAGAAGTCAGATTTTTTCTTTGAACTAATGTACTTGTATTGAGTTTATCTGACTCTTACAAACAAAATAAATACAGAAGATTTAATATTCTAAAATATGCTAATTTTGCTCTGTGAGCAAACTCTTAAAAATAGGTGTGGTCGTTCCTTTGTTCAACGAACAAGACTCCTTAAATCCTTTAGCACAGGAGATTGTACAAGTTATGCAAATCAATAACTACGACTACGAAATATGGTTCATTGATGATGGTAGCACAGATTTATCTTGGCAAGTTATAGAACAACTTCATACACAAAATCCTAAAATACACGGAGTAAGGTTTAGACGCAACTACGGCAAAAGTGCGGCTCTCAATGTAGGATTCCAAAAAGTAAATGCCGATATCGTCATTACAATGGATGCTGATTTACAAGATGACCCTCATGAAATTCCTGAACTTGCAAACTTAATCCTCTCAGGCTATGAGTTAGTAAGTGGATGGAAACTTAACCGTGCTAAGCATGACCCTATCACAAAGTCTGTTCCCACCAAATTATTTAATTGGGCAACTCGGAAAATGTCGGGTATCCCTTTACATGATTTTAACTGCGGGCTTAAAGCCTATCATATTGATGTAGTTAAAACCATTGAAGTATACGGCGAGATGCATCGTTACATCCCCGTGATTGCTAAATGGGCAGGCTTTACTAAAATTACTGAAAAACGAGTTAATCTCAGACCTCGTTTGTACGGAAAGTCCAAATTTGGATGGAATAGATTTATTAACGGCTTATTAGATTTGCTTTCCATTACTTTTACTAGTAAATATATGAAAAAGCCCATGCACTTTTTTGGCACAATTGGGATAATTTTTATGCTACTCGGAACAGTATCAGGAACATACCTTACAGTAATGAAATATGCTTATAACGAACCTCTTAAAAATCGTATGCCGTTGTTATTTTTAACAATATTATTGGTTATCTCGGGTATTCAGTTTTTCATGACTGGTTTTGTAGGCGATATGATATCCCGCACAAATTCTCAAAAAGATAGTTACAACATCAAAACTATACTATAAACACGCATTCGTGTCCTGATATGCTAATTTTGATGTATAGTTTTTATATTTTTTTGGGCGTGCCCTTGTGGGCTTTGCCCACAAGGTCGGCGTGCTTCGGGCTACGCTCACGCTGCGGTGCTTCGCTACGCTACGCACTGCTGACGCACCCTCCGCATGCCTCACGCACACTGCTTTTGGATGTTTTACCTCATT
>JANWVE010000055.1 GCA_025057675.1 Bacteroidia bacterium | reverse complement strand
AGCGCAGCGTAGCACCGAGCGTGAGCGTAGTGCGTAGTAGCCCGACCCGAAGCGCAGCGAAGGGACACGCCCAAAAAATTAAAATTAGTAAATAAAATAATCAAGCTACAAATAATCTAATTCATCTAGCAATTCTTTGTAATTGCCACTCAAGATAGGGAATCTACACCAGGTACGGGGGTCTAAATTTTCATCATCTAAATGAAAAGAAGGCGCGTAACGTTCTCTTTTCCATTGATTTCTGCACCACAGAGTAAAAAATTTTTTGATGTAAGATTTAAGGGTATCATCGCTTACGTTGATAGTACCTCTGAGGGTATTAAATACTTCCACAGGAGATTTGTAATCTCTGATAGCACACTTTTCAATTTTATCTAAAATAGGATAAGGCATTAAATCTCCCTCTGCGGTCTGACCGGCGTCTTGTGGGCGCAATTCAGGACCAGGTTTGAGATCAATAACATGTTTTAATCCTTGAATATTGAGATTTTCATAAGCCCATCGCAACCAAGCTAATAAACTTGCTTTGTCTATCCCTGCAAGAGGGGCTAACCCCCCACAAGTATCTCCATCCATAGTGCAGTAACCGACCGCTGCTTCACTACGATTGGAAGTAGTAATAAGTAAAGCATTTTTTACGTTTGCCATCATCCAAATACCTGGCGCACGCACACGTGCTTGTATGTTTTGTAGGGTAATATCATCTTGTTGCCAATCAAGCTTGCGTTGTATGCTGTGTTCAATCATTTGAGTATAGCTTTGCGTAAGGTTCTCTATGTTCCAGTGATGAAATTCTGCCCCTAAATCTTGTGCAAGTTCTCTGGCACTGTTTAAGGTAGCTTCTCCACTGTTTTTTGTACCTTGATAAACACAAGTTAAAAGCTGATAAACTAAGGGTTTACTATAATCCACATTAAGGTAGCCGACCTTCTGCTTAAAACCTTGTACCCCTAACTCCTGTACTGCGTTCTGAATAGCATGCGCGCAAAGCACTGCTGAAGCTGAAGAATCCGCTCCACCTGATAAAGAAAGCATAAAACCATGACTGCGACTTTTACGCATGTAATCAAATAAGCCTAAGCACTCCGCCTTGTAAAACTCTAATTCTTTACTTTCAAAAGGCTCAATGTAGGTGTCATGCTGTTCTGCGGGATTAGCATCGGGTATTTTCTCTGTACTGATAACTATTCTTTGTGGAATTTCAGCTTTGAAATTAAAGGACTTTTTCTTTAATCTCCGAATAGCATGCACGTCAATCACGGCGGCATGTATTTGATAATCCTGAAAAGAAAAGCGTTTATGTCTTGCTAATAAATTTCCTCCTTGTGCAATAAGGATCTCGCCATCGTAAATTACTCTACCTGCTTCATTACCGAGTAAATTACTATACACGTACGCACAGGAGTAAGACCGAGAGGTTTCACGGACTAAGCTTTCTCTTACCTTAGTTTTACCAAAAGCGAAGTGCGATGCACTCGGGTTGAGAATAATATCTACATTATTTAAGTAGTGGTTTTGGGCAGGTCTAACACCATTCCAGGCGTCTTCACAAATTTCAAAACCTATTCTGACGCCGTCAATCTCAAAAATAATATCCCCCAAAGGGTATTTTTGACCTTGGATTTCATATTGGACAACTACATTATCAGGCCATTTTTTGAACCAGCGAGGTTCATAATGGATGCCATCACCTGCAAGTTCTTGCTTAGCCACAAAACCAAGTATTTTTTGATTTTGTATTAGGGCTACTACGTTAAAGACCATGTTTTCGTAGGCTAAGGGTAAACCCACAGATACAATCATATTTTCACAATGGGGCAGAACGTTAAAAAGGGTTTTGATAGCATACTCGGGTACATAATCACTAAAAAACATGTCTTCGCAGCCATAACCAGAGATAGCTAATTCAGGCAGACATAAAATGGCTACTTTCTCTTGTTTTGCTTGGGTAATAGTTTGGATAATTCGTTCTTGGTTACCTTTCCAGTCCATTGGGGTTTGATTGACACATGCCCCCGCCACTTTGATGTATTTCATTTTTGGATATTGAAGATGATTGACTTGTACTACTGGGCAAAGATAAATGAATTTTAAGTAAAGAAAAAGGTTGCGAAGTGTGTGAAAAACATAGGAATTAAAGTTTTATTTTGGGCGTGTCCTTGTGGGCGTTTCGCTGCGCTCATGCCCACAAGGTCGGCGTGCTGCGGGCTGACGGTGCTGCGCCCCACCCGCCCACCCCCTGCAAGGGTGAAAGAGTAGGCGAGGGGCTTCGCACCGTGCTAACGCACGCCCTCCGCATGCCTCACGCAAGCAGCAAGTAAGCTAATCCCACTTATTCAAAGCTTAACTTTGTAAGTACCTGAAAACGTAGTTTGAGCTTCCTAGATCAAACAGATAAAAACATGAATAAAAAGGTAAAAATTGGGTATTCAGGGGTAAGCGGTTGTCAAAAGTCCATATATTGAAGATTTAATCTTGTAAGTAGTTGATAATGAGTAGAAAACAAAGTAAAATAACAGGATTTGAAATAAGGTAAAAAATTTTAACTTTGTAAGTCATTGAAAATCAATGTTAAACAAAGTAAAGCAAGAACATGTATAAAACAAAGTAAAACGTCGAAAAGCTGCTGCGTGAGGCATGCGGAGGGTGCGTGAGCAGTGCGTAGCGTTAGCGTAGCACCGAAGCGAAAGCGCAGCCCGTAGCACGCCGACCCGAAGCGTAGCGAGGGACACGCCCCAAAAACAAACCTCTGGTAGAACAACATTACAAAAAATCGTATCTTTGTATGTTGGTGATGAATAAACTAATTATCTTTTGTACTGCTTGGGTATTATCTATTTTAATCTGCTTTTCGCAGACTTTTACCTTTCCTGCGGGAAGCATAAATAATAACTCTACGTTGTGCGTTCAAACTATAGTAACAGGACTGCCCTCACCTAGCCCTGCCTTTGGATTAGAAAAAGTTATCTTAAATATCAATCATAGTGCAGTACAGGAACTCAAAATTACCCTAAAAAACCCAAGAGGAGATATAATTCATTTATTACGTTATAATGAGGCATCAGGCGCTAATCTGACTAATACTACATTTCAGAAAGGCGTATCAGGGATACCCACAATTCAGTTTGGTACTGCGCCCTACACGGCTAATTTTAGAATCATGCCTCCAGATAGCCTTGGAACTATGAACATCACCCCTGATTTGAACGGGGCATGGGAACTATGCATCAAAGACACAACCTTAGCCGGTAACATCAACGGATTTTTGATTAGTGCAAGTTTAGTCTTTACTGCTCAACCCGCCATACCACCTAAATGTACAGCTAATTTTACCGCGGTCCCTCTAACAGGATGCGCACCCCTTACTGTACAATTTCAAGACCTATCCCAGTATGCTACTACTGTTCAATATCACTTCGGAGATGCATCTTTTAGTACAGCAAAAAACCCTACGCATACCTATACAAGTCCAGGCGTTTATACAGTTATTCAAACTCTCACTCAAAATGGATTCAGCACAGACACCCTCAAAAAAATAAACTACATCATTGTAAATGAACCTAAACCCCAAGCCAACTTTACCGTTAATGAGATTTTTTGTACTCCTGCCTTGGTCAGTGTTATAAACACGTCTTCATTCGGTACAACTTTTCATTGGGATTTTGGAAACGGTGATATTAGTTTTTTAAGCAATCCTTTACCTGTTAGTTATACTATTCCAGGTGAATACATCATTCGTTTAATTGCTTTCAATAACGCAGGTTGTAGTGATACTGTGGAGAAACAAATTAAAATCATTCCTACTCCAAAAGCTTCTTTTACTTTGTCTAATCGCAAAGGGTGTGTTCCTTTTACTATTTCATTGACAAACAACAGCACTCAAAACGCAACCTTTGAATGGAACTTTGGTGATGGTACTGTGAGTACGACATTAAATCCCACGCATACTTACAATTTACCAGGTAAATATAAAATTACTCTGACCGCAAAAAATGAGCCTTGCACGAATACTTTTGAAGATAGTGTAGAAGTATTTCTACCTCCAGTAGTGAGCTTTACCGCTACACCTACATATATCAACTTATCTGCAGGGTCCAGCGGTGTGGTTTATTTTACTGCTAATACACCCAGTTCAGGAACGGTACTTTGGAACTTTGGAGATGGTAATAGTTCTACTTTATTTAATCCTGTTCATACTTACGTAGAGGGTGGGCGGTATACTGTTTCTTTAACTTATACAGATAGTATAAGCGGTTGTATGGTTACTTCTACTCAAAGAGAGTATATTTTTATAGACATGCAAGAAAATATTTTTGTACCTACTGCATTTAGCCCTAATAATGATGGGAATAATGATGTTTTTGAGGTCAAGGCTAGTGGTGTTAACAATATCAAAATAGTGATATTTAACCGATGGGGACAAAAAGTATTTGAAAGTAGTAATAGTATTCCTTTTTGGTCAGGCGAGAATGCGCCCGAAGGGGTTTATTCTTATATAATTACTTGCAAAGGTATAATTACAGGCAGAGAACTGCAAAAATCAGGTACAGTTACCCTTCTTCGTTAAATTATGTATATTGAGTCTATTTTTTTCTTACACAAAAGTCATCTTGAAAGATTAAATTTTAATTTTTTTAGGTATGTTCTTGGCTGTTTTTTGCTGTGCGTATGTTCACAAGAGCATACCAAAAAACATAAAAATCCTACTTATTATCTATTTATTCAACCAATTTTTCTAAAAGAAAATAGATATTCTCTCCTTTTGCACTTGAAATCCAAAAGTATTGTTTATATTATTGTACTTTATTACCTTTGTAAAAATGAAAGTAAAAAAACTACTTTTGTTGATACTATTTTTACTACCTGTAATAAGTCCTGCACAACAAAACCAGTGGCTGATTGAGGGAGGCATCCATACTACTATTTTATCTTTTAGACCTAAACCCGACAAAGTAAAAGGATTTTTATACCAACGCATAGATACCTTACTATGGGGTTTAACGGCCAATCTCTCATACATTGTTTGGAGCGATGAACAAAATGCTTCATTTACCTTACAAGCCTGTCCCAAAATAGGTTTTTCTACCGTAAGAAACAGTAACTTAAAGTCCATAGCCACAAATTTATATGCACAAATGCGTTGGGGTGGAGGAAGTGCAGACAGAACCCCACACCCCATAGGAATAGGAGCAGGGATAGGACTCGGAGCTTGGTACTACACTGTAAACCCTCACGATGCATATAATTACGGCATAAGCCCATCCTTTAACATAGAATTTATCATCAACCTAGATGAATTCCCTGTCATAATTAAATACGAACAAAGTATAAATGGCTCTGCGGCTAATTCTAAACAATACGTCTTATCTATCACAGGCAGATGGCGCAGCTTATTCAAACGGTAGACAAATCCATTTCTTTTTTGAACCAAAATAATTTTTGCCTTTGTTATCAGTGTACTGTAATTTTGTGTTATGCGATTGGAAAGGTTTGAGTTAAACACCCCATTTAGATACGGGTATTTTGTGCAAAAAAATACTCACGGCAGGCGTTTGGCTATTCCAGATATACATGGTTGTAAGAGAACTTTTGAGGAGCTATTAAAAAAAATAAAACTTACAAAAGATGACCAACTATTTTTACTCGGTGATTATGTAAATAAAGGTCCTGATAGCTTTGGTGTTATTGATAAGATTATAGAAATGATTGAGGAAGGATATAAAATATTCCCCCTAAGAGGTAACCATGAACAAATATGGTTGGAAGAAATAAAAAAAAACTCAAAAATCACAGAAAAACATAAAGAATTCTTACGTAGCTTGCCTTTATTTTATGAGTTAGACCGCTTTTATTTAGTTCATGGTGGGTTTAACATTAGCAACAAAAATCCTTTTTTAGATACTAAAAGCATGCTTACGGCCCGATACATGCAGTATGACGCACGCACTTTTCAAAACAAAACGATTATCCATGGACACACTACTATGTCCTTACCTGTGATACAAGCCCAAATACAAGAAAAACGCTCTGTTATCAGTTTAGATAATGGTTGTGTGTACAGGGATAGTTTGTATGAAGGTAATTTAGTATGCCTCAATTTAGACACGTTTGAGCTTTATATCCAAAAAAATGTAGAAAACGTACGCTAGGTAGAGTATTTAGGTACTTAGAGGTAGAAATTGTTTTGGGTATTTTTTCTTGGGCGTGTCCTTGCTTGCGTTTCGCTGCGCTCATGCAAGCAAGGTCGGCGTGCTACGGGCTGACGGTGCTACGCCCCACCCCTGGGCGAGAGGGAAAGTGTGGGCGAGGGGCTTCGCACCGTGCTGACGCACGCCCTCCGCATGCCTCACGCAAGTGGCTATCCAACTAAGTCCACTTATTCAAAATTTAATCTTGTAAGTATCTGAAAATGAATACAGAACAAGGTAAAAAATATATTTTAACCTTGTAGATTATTGAAAATCAATTCAAAATAAGGTAAAAGATGACATTTCAGGGTTAAAGTGCAGTAAGAAGTTCGTGCATTCAAGGTTTAACCTTGTAAGTGCTTGAAAATGAGCAAAAAATAAAGTAAAATAGTAGTAGTTGAAACAAAGTAAAAAATTTAACCTTGTAAGTATTTGTACAATCAGTATCAAAACAAGGTAAATCAAGCACACGTATGCAAATGAGGTAGAACATCTAAAAGGCTGCTGCGTGAGGGATACGGAGCATGCCGTCAGGCAGTGCGAAGCGCAGCGCAGCACCGAGCGTGAGCGTAGTGCGAAGTAGCCCGACCCGAGCGCAAGCGAGGGACACGCCCAAAAAATTAACCTATCCCATATACAATAACATAAAAAACTACTCTTTCTCTGAACCTTTCTTATTAGTGCGATTAGGAAATTCTATAATAAATGTCGTACCTTGCATGTACGTTGACCGTACAAAAATTTCTCCTTCTAATTTTTCTAATACCTGCTTGACAATATACAAGCCCAATCCTGTCCCAGGTGCTTTTTCTGTGCCACGATAAAACATTTCAAAAATTTTATTTAAATGCTTCTCCTCAATGCCTATACCATTGTCTGAAATCTCAATTTTAACCTTATCAGGGTCAATTTGTATAGTTAGCTTTATCCAGCACTTTGGTTTTTGAGGGTCATGGTAATAAAAAGCATTACTCAACAAATTTTGTAATACCATTTTTAGGCGAGTTTTGTCTGTGTAAAGGATTGTATTTTCTTGAATAACCAAGGTAAACTGAATATGCTTGAATGAAGGATTTTGTACAAAAGGCTGCGCTGTTTCTTGAATAAATTGTTGAATGTTTTCTAATGGTTCATAAACCACAGGTAAGCGAGAGTTACGAGTATGAATGAGTATTTCTTGTATGAAATCATCTAACTTGATAAGACTTTTTTCCATCATTTGAAAGTATTCTTGTAAGTTTTTTAGTTCATGCTCTTCTTTGGCTAAATAAACTAAACCCAAAGTAGAACTAATAGGCGCCCTTAAATCATGGCTTACTCGGTAAGCAAACTGGTCTAATTCAGCATTTAAATCTTTGAGTATTTTATTATGAGATTGAAGTTCAGTAGCAAAATTGATAAGTTTATTTTCAGTTTCGCGTGTCATTTTAATCATTTCCCATACAAAGAATATGTTCAGCAAACTACACAATACAAAATTCATATTTTTTAAGATGTTTGCTTGTTGAGGGGCGGGTTTCTCAATGTTATGCAGAGGCAGCTCTACATAATAAGTTAAAAAAGCAAAAAATATAGTAAATCCAAAATGGAATAGTATTTTGAGATAACTTTTACTATCCATTAATAAACCGATTGCCAAAAACATGCTTGTGTAAAAAATACTCATGAAAGCTTCTCTGCCCACTAACCAAACTCCTATACCTATACCAATGTTAAGACAGATGATATACGCTTCTATTATCTCTTCACGATAAATTTTCAGATTGATTAAAAACATAATACTCATTATAATACAGAGGGATAAAGCTATATTGATACCTAGGCGGATATCGTAAAAAAATCCGAATATGGCGCTCAGGAGTGTAGTAATTATGCCTGCAAGACTGAAATAATGTATGAATTTTCTTTTGCGTTGCTTTTTCTCATCAATAATAATTTGAAGATAAGAGAGTTCATTCATAATCAGAGTTATCTAAAAACTTTGTAGATTTATCTAAGAGATGTTTAGCTCAGCGTATAAAAATCCTGTTTCTCTGTGGTGTGCAGCCTAATAATTCCCATACTAACCATAGTAACCAGTATTCTCGAAGCTCTCCTGCGAGAAATATTTACTAATTCGCAAAATCCTTTCAAAGTAATTTTCTCATGTTTAGAAAGGTAATCTAATAATCCTTGTTCTAGGTGAGTGTACTGCATTGTAGCAGGTTGTTGGAATTTTTCTCTTTTAAGCACTGCCACCACCTCTTTACTGGCTAAAACGGACTTATCTTTCACGCGTATATATACCCACTTTTTACCTTGTTCATCTTGGGCGTAGTGAGGTTTTTCAGGGCTATTAGGTATAATCACTTCTACAATCGTTATCTTTCCTATTTCATGTTCTACTAATTCTACAGGCACAGGCGGAAAGCAAAAAAACTCCGCTGCACTTTGCACCATATAACTTTCTTCCTCTGATTTAATTCCTGATAAGGTTTTATTATCATTTACACCTATTAAAATACTGCCCCCTCGTGTATTAGCAAAAGCGACTATTGTTTTTGCTATTTTATGAACATTTGAGATAGTTTTCTTAAAATCTAACACATCGCTTTCTCCCTCTAGTATTCGCTTTAACAAGGGGTGATAGGCTTTCATAGCCCAAAGATATGAAAAAATCTCTAACTTTTTGCACAAAATCCTAAATGCAATAAAAAAGCCTGCAAGAGCATATATATTTATTTCCGCAGGCTTTTGTTCAAATTGTGTACAGAACAGATTTATTTTCTCTCCCCAAACAAACGAAGTAGATACAAGAATATGTTAATAAAGTCAAGATAAAGCTGCAAAGCACCGTAAATAGCAAATCTTTTGCCTTGTTCACTATCTGCAGGGATACTCTCAGCCATCATTTTTATCTTTTGAGTATCGTAGGCAGATAGACCAATAAACACTGCTAAACCTACAAAGCTGATAACCCATTCAAGTGCAGAACTGCGAGTAAAAATATTAACAATACTTGCAATAATCACCCCAATGAGCAACATAAATAAGTAAGAGCCAAAGCGAGTTAGATCTTGCTTAGTGGTAAAACCTAAGAAAGACATAGCGCCGAAAGTACCTGCAGTTACGAATAGTGTGTTGACTACTGACGAGGTAGTGTATGTCATCAATACCATGGATAGTGTTAGGCCATTGAGTGCTGAGTACACAATAAACATCAGAGTAGCTACAATAGCAGACATTCTCTGAATAGCTGCAGAAAGTATAAATACTAATATAAACTCTGCAATAATGACAAACCAAAATAAACCTTGATTTTTTAATATAATCCGCCCCTCCTCTTCTGTAAAGAATAAATCACTACTGTGGGTGTACATCGCCGTTAAGCCACTGATAACAAGTGCAATGAACATCCACAAATAAACCTTAGCCATGAGCGTTTTGCCGAATTCTATCGCTTGGCGAGCATACACATTGTTGCTGTATGTACTTTGATAATAATTGTGATTAGACATATTAGACATAACTGTAAATGTGTTTAGGCAAATTTACAAAGTTAAAACGAATTCTGATGAAAAAAGTTTTGAAGTAAGATAACTTAGCTTCACAACATACTGATTTTTAACTAATTAAAAAATAGCACTACTTTAACTTTAATTTCTGCTGCAATGCTTGCTTGTATGTATTACCTATGGGTATTTCTGTACCTGCTACGTACATGCTGTTAGAAAGTATTTTTTCAATGTATTGTGTATTAACTAGATAGGATTTATGGACTCGTATAAAATGACTTTCAGATAGGCTTGAGTCTATGTTTTTCATTGTTTCTGCAGTTAAATATACTTTCTCTTCTGTATGTATTTTTATGAAGTTGCCATAGCTTTGGATAAAGTGTATTTTATTTAACATTATTTTATGGGTAACCCCGTTAGATTTAGCTAATATGTGATCTATTGACACGTTTTTTTCTGTAATCCTATCAATTGGATTAGGAACTAACTCGGTAGTTACCTGGCGATCGTAAAGGTCTAAGGCTTTATTTACTCCTTTAAGGAAGCGTTCAAACCGTATAGGTTTAAGGAGATAGTCTGTAACACCCAGTTCGTAGCTTTCTAATGCAAATTCAGAGTAGGCTGTGGTTAAAATGATTAAAGGTGGACTTTGTAAGGTTTTGAGTAAATCTATACCAGTTAACTCAGGCATGTTTATATCTAAAAAAATAAGGTCAACAGGAGTTTTATGTAAGAAATTGACCGTATCTACAGCGTTGTAGCAGTTGCCTACTATTTTTAATCTTTCTACTTTTTGTACATAGCTCTCAATAACTTGATGAGCTAAAGGTTCATCATCCACAATTAAACAGCTGAGGATTTTATCAGACATACCGATAAATAGAATGTGCAAAGTTAGTAAAAAAAGAGTACTCTACCCAAAAAATCTCTATGGTACTGATATAGACTGGTTTATTATATTTTTGGGCGTGTCCCTCGCTGCGCTCGGGTCGGGCTACTGCGCACTACGCTGACGCTTCGGTGCTACGCACTGCCTTACGGCATGCTCCGTATCCCTCACGCAGCAGCCTTTGGATGTTTTTTCTTATTTGAACTAAACTTATTTTATCTTGTTTAATTCTAGTTTTCAATGACTTACAAGATAAAACCTTGAATATACGGACCTATCATAGCACTCTGACCCTATATATCCAAGTTTTATCTTGCTTTAAATTGATTTTCAAGTATTTACAAATTTAAAGCACATTTTTACTTTTTTAAGTTTGATTTTCAGATACTTACAGGATTAAAGTTTGAGTAAGTGGGATTAGCGTACTTGCGGCGTACTTGCGTGAGGCATGCGGAGGGTGCGTGAGCAGTGCGTAGCGCAGCGAAGCACCGAAGCGAAGCGCAGCCCGCAGCACGCCGACCCGAAGCGCAGCGAAGGGACACGCCCAAAAAATATTAAAAAAATACGCATCATATCTAAAAAACTAAACAGAAAAAGGATTTTATAACCTGTCTTTCTTTTGATTTTTAATTTTTCTTTTACCTTTGCAGTATGATAACACTAAACTTACTAATCTTCCTACCCGTAGTAAGCATATTGTTCGTAGCATTTGCACCAGAACGCTTTGCAAAAATAATTACGTTAATTATCTCTGTGATTGCATTCATTTTGTCTGTACTGCTCTACATAAAAATAGACGTGGGCAACCCAGAATTTCAGTTGGTAAGCCGCTACTTTTGGCTTGGCTACTACGATAGCAGCATACAACAGTGGGTGTCTTATGCAGATGTTAAATATATCGTGGGTATAGATGGTGTAAGCGGACTTCTGATTATCCTTACTACTTTGCTATTTCCTTTGTCTGTTTTATTTAGTTGGCAAAGAGAGTATACCAATCCAAAACTGTATTTTTCATTGCTTTTGTTGTTAGAAACAGCACTTTTAGGTGTATTCTGTTCATTAGACATACTTTTATTTTACATATTCTTTGAGGTAACCTTAATACCTGTGTTTTTCTTGATAGGAATATGGGGGGGAAAAGATAGGTTCAAAGCATCTATGAAGTATTTAGTGTATAACCTGCTAGGGTCTTTATTGATGCTAATCGCAATATTGTATCTTGGATACGCAGGAGGAGATATAGTGAATGGAGGGGTTTTTACAACAGATTATATGAAATTAAGAAACGCTCGAATAAGTTTGTCAGTACAGCAGTGGCTTTTCATCGGATTTACTCTGTCTTTTGCCATTAAATCTCCTTTGTTTCCTTTTCACACTTGGATTGCCGATACCTACGCAAATACCACCGTGGGTGCAATGCTGGTGGCCCTACTGATTAAAATAGGAATTTATGGGTTTATTCGTTATACTCTACCCCTACTCCCCGACGCATGCATATATTATGCTCCCGTGATGAGCATACTAGCCGCATGCGGAACAGTATATGGCGCAATATTAGCTATGAAACAACCTGACATGAAACGACTATTAGCCTACTCCTCTGTTTCCCATATTGGTTTTATTGTGTTAGGTATTTTCAGTATCAATGAAGAGGCATTAAGCGGGGCTGTATTACAGTTAATAAACTATTCTATTTCAACAGGTGCTTTATTTTTATGCGTAGGGATGTTAGCAATCCGTAACGACGAACGTAGTGTTTTGGTGTTTGACTACCAAGGGATAGCCAAAATAATGCCCGTGTATGCATTTTTCTTTGTTTTTTCAGCAGTGTCCTCAATAGGACTACCAGGGTTAAACAGTTTTGTGGGCGAGTTTTTGATTTTGATGGGGAGCTACAGTTCTACAATAGTGGATGTCAGACCTTATGTAATAATCAGTACAACAGGAGTGATATTTGCCGCAGTATATATGCTGTATATGCTAAGAAAAGTATTATTTGGTAGTATAGAAAACGAGCGAGTCCAAAACTTGAAAGATATTACACTGAGGGAACGATTAGTGCTTAGTCCATTAGCTATCTTGATGATAATAATAGGCTTGTACGCATCTTTTTTCTTGCGGTCTATACAACCCGTCGCAGACGATATAGTACAAAAAGTAAAAGAGAGTCAAAAACAGCAAGTAGTACAAAAATTAGATTAAACCAATTAACCCTCAAAACTAACCGTTTAACTTTCATTGATTGATACTTGACAATAAGCATAAAACAAAATAAAAACTTTGAACATAAATTTTCGTATAATTGTATGCGTATTATGAAAGGTAGCGTAAAACTTATTCTTTTGGGTATCCTTAGCCTATTTGTAGTAGGAATTATTTTCAATGGCTGCAGCAAATACAATTCCTTAGTAGAAAAAGACGAAAAAATGAACGAGGAAAGAGCCAAAGTAAAAACGGCATGGTCAAAAGTGGAGAATCAATATCAGCGTAGAGCAGATTTGATTCCTAACTTGGTAGAAACTGTGAAGGGTTATACAAAATACGAGAAAGAGATTATCACCAATATTGAAGCGGCTAGAAACGGAATTTTGAGCATCAAAAAAGCTAATCCTGATGACCCTAATTCAGTTAAAGAGTATGTGGAAAGACAAAATCGCTACAATTTAAACACTTGGCTTATGCCTATGATATTACAGTATCCTGAGCTTAAAGCTAATCAACAGTTTGTCAATTTACAAACACAATTGGAAGGTACAGAGAATCGTATAACAGTTGCTAGAAACGACTATATCAATCAAGTAAATAGTTACAATGAAGCAGTTCAGAGTTACAACACATATATTCGTAAATTTCCTAACAACATTTACGCAGGCATTTTTGGGTTTCATCGTAGAGAGATGATGGAGAATCCTTTCAAAGCTAAGGAGGGAACAGAAGTTGCACCTACAATCAAATTCTAGAGTATGCCGCAAAGTCTCAAAAATATATTAGTGGTCATGCAAGCATTGCTTTGGGTCTCCTCTTGTGCCTCCAAAGCAGAATACTCCAGCACTTTCAGGAAGATTATTACCTCTGAACATGGAGTTTTCAGAGGAGTAGACTTTGATACCCCTATTAGTAATGTTAAAAAAATTGAGACTACAAAACCTGAGATCGATGACATTCTAGGACTACGATACCAAATTCAATTAAATGAGAATGAAACTTTATTCATAGAGTACGATAAGCAAGAAGACAAGGTTAAAAGTATTCGTGCTAAAATCCAGCTTAAAAACTATCAAAATGCAGAATTGTTGTACAATGAGCTACTCAACTATTATAAACAAAAACACGGCAAGCCAAGAGGGCGAGAAAGAGAATCTTATTGGCAGGTGAAGGATACGAAGAGCATATACTACTTGGATCTGATCTGGGTGGAAAAGGAAAATACTTTATATTTGGATATTCGTAAATAAAATTTTTCATGGAATAAAATTTGCTTATAACGTTATGAAATATCAGTTTATGCGAGAGCTTTTACTTTGTCTGATTTATACATCAGTTCTCTTCGGTGTACAAGCACAGCCAACAGCACAAAAAAGCCCAGTTTTGTATGATAAAGGAGAGGGATCCCTGCGCAATGAGTATTTTATGCCCACATCAGGGACAATTATGTTCTACGATGTGATTACTAAGACATTAGTAGCTACGGCAGAAGCTAAGCAGGATGGCACATTTAACGTTAAACTTCCCCGAAATAGGCGACTATATTTTGAAATAAAATCAGGCGGTAGACTATACAAGTTTGACGGCGAGGACTACGAACTATATACATCCTCTGACAATGACCCATTACAATTATTACGACTAGATTTTGTTCTCAATCCACGCTACCTCAAAGAAGGAAGCAATGATAGTAAAACCAGCAACAATAACATTGTACTTAATAAAGTCCATTTTGACCCAGGGTCAGCCAACCTACGCCCCGAATCTTACGAGGACCTCAACACGGTAGTCGATCTCTTAAAAAGCAACCCTGATCTCCGTATTGAAATTCAAGGTCATACAGATAATCAAGGAGATAAACAAAAAAATATGCAGCTTTCCCAAGAAAGAGCTATGTCAGTTAAAAACTACCTTGTAAAAAAAGGTATAGACCCTAGTAGAATTGATGCTGTGGGATATGGGGATACGCAACCCATTGCGTCTAATGACACCGAAGCTAATAGGCAGAAAAACAGAAGAATCGAGTACAGAGTAATTAGATAGATCCGTGCTTTTTAATAAAGAAATTATTGTAGTATCTTATTTTGTGACTCTAACCTTATCACCCATCTTTATTTTTGCCCAACATGGAATAGTTTTGAAGGATACTTTAATTATTCATCCATTAAAAGTAGGTACTTCCGTAATAGGTGCTACTTACCAAGGAGACTTAAACAAAACTTGGGAAAAATTCAATCTGGGGTTTAATCTTAACCTACAATTTGAAAAAAGAAAAAAAATTATGCCCCAAATCAATCTAACATCAGGAACTGTTACAGGACAGGACCCAAAATTTAATTCCAAGAAAGACAAATATAATAGCTTCGTCAGAACTTCATTTACAGGTTTAGACCTACGTCTTTTGTATCGTTTTACGCCTAAGCAAAAAGGAACATTTTATCTTGGATTAGGTTCAGGAATCTTGTTTTTTAACCCCAAAGATATCAATGATCGCTCTCTGTTAGAGGATAAAACCTCTCGCGCGGAGAACGAAACGTACTCTAATGTAAGTTTTATCTTACCCAGTCTTGTGGGGTATCGCTACTACATTAACCCGTACACTAATCTTTACTTTGAAGCCGTGAGTTTTAACCCTCAAACAAAGTACCTAGATAATATCAACCGATTAGGTTCTCATAAAAAGAACGACCGATTGTTTAGCTTAAACCTCGGCGTACAACTATCACCCTCACAGTGGATACAAAAATCTTACAAAAAACCTATTTCTGTTCCTTCTGATGAACTTCGTAAAGGTATGATAGCCATTCAAAAGAGCGAAAATGAACTTTCTACATTAGAAAATAATCATCTCAGTATCATACCTATCAAACTTATTGGAGTTACGGGTATTAAGGGAGGTATCCAGTTGCAGTATGATGAGAAAGTAAGTTTAGACGAGGAGAATTATCAAAAATTACAAAAAATAGGTGTTAAGCTCAAAGAAGCCCCTGCTAAAAATGCTTATATAACTATTGAAGTGTCAGGTAATCAAGATAAAGAACTTATTAAAGCACAAGCAGAGGCTATTTATCTTTATCTCAAAAGCATAATACTACAAAGTGGAATAAACCCACAGAGGGTATATGTATTGTATCAAACTAAAATGATTAAAAACCCTTCTTTCAGGATAGATAAAATAACTTTACAGATACGTTAAACTTGAGTTTATATCAAGTTTTTGAGTATTAGTTTGGTCTTTATGTTTTTGGGCGTGTCCTTGTGGGCGTTACGCTGCGCGTATGCCCACAAGGTCGGCGTGCTGCGGGCTAACGGTGCTGC
>JANWVE010000054.1 GCA_025057675.1 Bacteroidia bacterium | reverse complement strand
CCGCAGCACCGTTAGCCCGTAGCACGCCGACCTTGTGGGCATACGCGCAGCGTAACGCCCACAAGGACACGCCCAAATAAATCAAAACTATCTTTATAGATGACAAAAAAGTCTTATCTTTTCAACTTTTGAATCTCCGTACGAAGTTGCTCAATTTCTTGTCGTAAGAATATCAGTTCTTCTTTCAGTTTTTCTTGTAGCTGCTTACTGGTATCGGTGATATATTTTTGTAACTCCTCTTCCTCTTGTTTGTTCTCTTGCGATATCTTTTCCTGTACCTGCGAAGTAAGTACAGCCACAAACACATTAAAACTTACAATAACAGTCAAAATAATAAAACTGATAAAATAACCTTTAACAAACCACGCACTATAATTGTGATTTTGACTAGCTGACTGATGCATAATGTCTGTCCAGCCTTCTAATGTCATACATTGAAAAAGAGTAAGTGCCGCATTTTGTAAATTAGAAAAATCAGCATTTTGGTAGGTATGATGTTGGAACATGAAAACCCCTACAATTGCATAAATGTAAAGCAGTACTAGCAAGAGCATACCAAATGAAAATATCGTCGGAATGATACTGATGATTTTCATCTCTACTTGTTTCATTTCCTTGCTCACTTCCAACAGCCTCAAAATACGAAATACTCTAAACAAACGCATGACAGCTAACACTTCCGGGTGTTCAAACAAGTGTGCAAATAAGCTAATACCACTTGCAATTACAATAATAGAGTCTAACCAATTCCATATACCCTCTTCTAAAAACTGAAATTGTCTTTTATTATCTAATATCTTCCATGTATAAATCTTGTAAAATTTTATCACTGACCCACAGGCAACTAAGCGTAAGATGATTTCAATCAAAAAGTAAGCAGTAAAAATCCAATCTAATAACAGAAATAAAGGTAATGGTTTTTCACTTGGCATGTAAGTTTCTAGTCCAAGTAAAATAGAACATAAAGTGATGGCTATACTGTTCGTAGTTTCAAAAGCTCGCGAATTAACTATATTTTGTACCATATTGATAATGAAATATTGACTGCAAATATATGAGTCTAAGGGTACATTTGAGCAGTTCCGATTAGATATCGTACAAATACATATTATCAAGTAGCCTTGTGGTTCCTAACCTTGCTGTAATAAGCATAAGAGGTTTGTTTTCACTATATGCATAATGCAAGGTTTCTAACGTATCGCTATTTACGATGTCTATGTAATCTATTTGTGTGAAGCCAAATTTTTCAATGTATGTATGGGCATGTCTTATGAGATTTTCTACACTTTTTTCATGCTGCACCATATTTTTGATGTACATTAGGGTTTGATATATGCCTACGGCTTTTTTGCGTTCTATTTCGTTAAGATATCTGTTTCGGCTGCTCATAGCTAATCCATCATCCTCTCTGATTGTGGGCATAATTTCTATCTGAACAGGGAATGATAAATCTTTCACCATTTGCTTAACGATAGCACATTGTTGGAAGTCTTTTTGACCAAAAAATGCTACATTAGGTAAAACAATATTAAATAATTTGGATACTATTAGCATAACTCCCTCAAAATGCCCTGTTCTGTATTTACCTTCATATTTTTGTGTCAAGGAAGGCATACTGAGTGTAATAGCAGATGCCGTAGGATACATCTCCTTTACCGAAGGTAAAAATAAAACATCACATTTGACGGACTCGAGGAGTTGTATATCATGGTCAACTGTCCTAGGATATTTTTCAAAGTCCTCATTCGGACCAAATTGAGTAGGATTTACAAAAATAGATGCTACAGTAAGTAAGTTTTTACCTTTACTGGCTTTGACCAGACTCAGGTGTCCTTGATGTAAAGCGCCCATAGTAGGCACAAAACCTATTTCGTATCCAAGAATTTTTTTTATATGAATATAATTCGCCAAATCTTTGATGTGCGTAAATATTTCCATTGGCTGTATGGATTTTGTGTATCAAAAATAAGGTTTTTTACGTTAAAGGCAATAATTTGCCCATATTAAATTTGGAAGTCGCAAAAAAAGTCTGTAATTTTGTAAAATCCAAATAAAATCTTGATTTTGCCATGAAAAAACTTAAAATATTGTTTGTAACCACTGAAATTGACCCCTTCTTCAAGGTATCTGATGTGGCGAATATCGTTCGCAAACTTCCCCAAGGCTTACAGGACAAAGGACACGAAATCCGCATCTTGATGCCAAGATTCGGGTTAATCAGCGAGAAAAAGAACCGCTTACATGATGTAGTCCGCTTATCAGGAATTAACATCACCGTAGGTGAGGAAGAGAAACCGCTTATGATTAAAGTGGCTTCTATTCCTGGCGCAAGGTTACAAGTCTATTTCTTAGACAATGAAGACTACTTTCACCGAAAAGCCTTCTTAACCAATCCTGAAACCAATGCATGGTTTGATGACAACGACGAAAGATGTATATTCTTCTGCAAAGGCACACTTGAAACTATTAAAAAACTAGGCTGGGCGCCCGATATTATCCATTGCTACAATTTCATGACTTCACTTATCCCTTTGTACATTAAAACTATCTATAAAGATGAACCTGTCTTCAGAAATACAAAAGTAGTCTATTCGTTATACAATAATGCAAACTATGACTTTGAATATGGTGAAAGCTTTAAGGAAAAAGTAGCCCCCGAGATTGACCCCAAATTATTAGAGCATTTTGAAAAAGCCGATTTTATGGGTATCACTAAGGGTGGTATAGCTTATGCAGACGCTGTAGCCATAGGTGAGCCTGAAATTAGCAAAGAACTCTCCGCCCTTATCCGTAATAAACACAAGCTGGATTATGTGGATATTAACCAGAATTGCATAGAAACTTATAATCAGTTCTATACTTCTTTGATGAACTGACCAACATAATTTATACTCTTCTCATGCTTGCGCCTTAAACGTAAGCATGTTTTTTTGTTATGTAAGGTGTTATATATCTTTTATACTTTGTTTTTTTGGGCGTGTCCCTCGCTGCGCTCGGGTCGGCGTGCTGCGGGCTGCGCTATCGCTTCGGTGCTTCGCACTGCTGACGCACCCTCCGCATGCCTCACGCAAGAACGCTGTAAGTATGCTAATCCTACTTATCCCAACTTTAACCTTGCAAGTATCTGAAAATGAATGTTAAACAAGATAAAATAAATTTCTAACTCCGTAAAACATTGAAAATCAATTAAAAACAAGATAAAAATTCGATATTCAGGGTTAAACTATTATAGAAAGTTCATGCATTCAAGGTTTAAACTTGTAAGTGTTTGAAAATGAGTATAAAAATAGATAAAATCAACGTAGTTCAAGCAAGATAAAAAATTTAATTTTGTATTTATCTGATAATCAAACTCAAATAAGGTAAAGCAAACGTAAGCGTAAAAATAAGATAAAGCGATAAAATGCCGCTGCGTGAGGGATACGGAGCATGCCGTTAGGCAGTGCGCAGCGATAGCGTAGCACCGAAGCGTGAGCGTAGTGCGCAGTAGCCCGACCCGAAGCGCAGCGAAGGGACACGCCCAAAAAAACAAAACAAACTACTACACTTAAATAACTCTACATAATCACAACCATAGTTTCCAAAACCCAGAACTATTCACCAAGAGATAAAACCACCTTTTTGAACTGATCCCCCCTATCTTCATAATTTTTGAATAAATCAAAACTAGCACAAGCAGGAGATAAAAGTACAGTATCGCCCTCGGTTGCAAAATCAAGACTTTTTTCTACTGCTTTCTGAGCTGTAT
The DNA here is from genome assembly GCA_025057675.1 of Bacteroidia bacterium. GTDB lineage: Bacteria > Bacteroidota > Bacteroidia > JANWVE01 > JANWVE01 > JANWVE01. Next base: position 12,382 of record JANWVE010000054.1, on the reverse strand, counting down.
CAGTTACTATGATAGGGATGTTTAAATTATGAAAAGCCTGCTCAATTTTCTCAGGATATTTAGTCATACAAATGATAGCCTTGACTTTTTGATGCACAACACTCTTTAATAGAGAATAATCATTACCCTTGTCTATGCCTCCTGCAATCCAAATAATAGGAGTGTTCGTACTGTCCAAAGCATACCAGGTAGAGTCTATATTAGTAGCCTTAGAGTCGTTGATGAAAGTAATACCCTTATATACTCTTACTTTCTCTAATCGGTGTGGGATGGACTTGAAATAAGGTAATTTCTGTAACATACTATTCCAATCTTCACCTACGCATAACCCTGCTAATAATGCCGCCATTACGTTATACTGGTTGTGCTTACCTGGTAAAGGAACGTCCGCAATAGATATCTGATAAAACTGCTCTTGCCAACGAAAACATAAATGATTATCCTGCACACAAGCTCCATTTTGAGAGGCAAAAGTGGATTGTAAAGTAATGGTTACAGGGGATACTCTGTTAATGTATAGAGGTAGATTTTCCATTAAAATAGGACTATCTACGTTGTAAATGAAATAATCATTGTTATCTTGGTTAAGTATGATGTTAAACTTTGCTTTTGCATATTTAGATACTTGATAATCGTATCGATCTAAATGGTCGGGGGTGATGTTGAGTAAAATGCTTACTTTGGGCTTAAAAAACAGTATATCGTCTAATTGAAAGCTACTTACTTCGGCTACATAACGTTTTTTAGGACTAATAGCCACTGTTTCCGCAAAACTAATTCCTATGTTACCTACCATAGCTGTATCCTCGTTTTGCAACAAGTGCGCCGTGAGCGCCGTGGTAGTAGACTTTCCGTTGCTACCTGTTATAGCCACAATAGTGCTTTTAGCGGCATAACGATATGCCCACTCTACCTCTGAAATTAACGGTATGCCTGCTGTCCTTATTTGTTGAATAATAGGTGTTTTTTCTGGTACTCCAGGGCTTTTAATTACTAATTGTGCATCTTGTATTTTATCCCATGAGTGTCCATGTTCCTCAAAAGAAATATGATGTGAAATAAGTTTATTTTTGTACACTTCACCTATTGCAGCGGCATCTGACACAAAAGCTAGATGTCCTTGCTTTTGGGCTAATATAGCTGCACCTACTCCGCTTTCTGCTCCACCAATAATGACTACATACATATATCGCAAAAATAGGGTTAAAATAACATACTACCGAAGGAATTTTACTGCATTTATTAAGTCTATTTTTTCTTTACATAAAAAGTTATTTTGAAAGGTTAAGTTTTAATTTTTTTGGGCGTGTCCTTGTGGGCGTTACGCTGCGCGTATGCCCACAAGGTCGGCGTGCTACGGGCTGCGCTTCGCTTCGGTGCTACGCCCCCACCTCCTGGGCAAGGGTTTGAGCGTGGGCGAGGGCTTCGCACCGTGCTGACGCACGCCCTCCGCATGCCTCACGCATGCAGCAAGCATACTAACCCCACTTATTCAAACATTAACTTTATAAGTACCTGAAAATGAATACTAAACAAGGTAAAAATATACTTTGACCTTCTAAATTATTGAAAATCAATTCAAAATAAAGTAAAATTTTGGGAGTCAGGGTTAAAGGGTTACAAAAAGTCCATGTATTCAAGGTTTAAGCTTGTATATGCTTGAAAATAAATGTAAAACAAGGTAAAATAACCACACTTGAAATAAGGTAAAAAATTTTAACCTTGTAAATTCTTGATAATCAGCACTAAATAAGATAAAGCAAAGATATGTCTAAAAACAAGGTAAAACATCCAAAAGCTGCTGCGTGAGGCATGCGGAGGGTGGGCGTTAGCCCAGTGCGGAGCAAAGCGCAGCACCGAAGCGTCAGCGTAGCCCGCAGCACGCCGACCCGAAGCGCAGCGAAGGGACACGCCCAAAAATAAAATTATTTTTTAGATAGAACACGAAAAAAGTGTAATCATGATTTTTACTTAAAAACGCCATTTTTTCTTTATTTTGTACAATTATGCGAGTAGCAAACTTTTATTACTTAGGTTCAGCATTATATTTAGTATTTATTTTATTTAAAAGTTGCACTCCATCTGACAAGAAAAATTCCGATAAATCGGTAGTTTTTATCGATGATGCTGACCAAAAACATGTCTTTAGACAATATCCCAAGCGTGTGGTATGCTTAGTACCCAGTATAACTGAGCTGCTTTACGCAATAGGTGCAGATAGCCAAATTGTAGCTATAACCGAACACTGTAATTATCCCGAGCAAGCGGCAAAGTTTTCTCAAAAGTTAGTTGTTTATCCTAATGTAAGCACGGAGAAAGTACTTTCGCTCAAACCAGACCTTATTTTAACTTCAACCGAAGTAATGAGCGTAAAAATAATAGAGCAATTTAAGCCACATCAAATCCCTGTATTTTTCATTAACTATCGCACTCTTGCGGATATACCTCGTAGCATCAGATTATTGGGAAATCTACTCGGAAAGACCCGTAGAGGATCTATTATTGCGGACAGCACAGAAAAAGGTATTGAGAGATATAAAAAGTATAATCCTATTCATCGCCCTAAGGTGTGGCTGCTTATAGGTACACAGCCACTATATACAGCAGGCAAAAATAGTTTCATGAATGATATTATATACACCGCAGGAGGAGAAAACATCGCTCAAAGTATTACTAACATGGCTTATCCTGTACTCACACGAGAGTTTATTTTATCTAAACGTCCTGATTTTTTAATAGTTAGTTCTACCCAAAAAAATACCATCAAGCAAACTTTATTAAGCTTATATCCTGAGATGAAATCTCTACCCTGCCTGCAGGATACAAGTAGAGTTATTAGTGTAGAGGAGGATATACTTTTACGCCCCACGATACGTAGCCTCAGAGCAGTGGAACAGATTCACAACAGGATTCTGCAAAAGGGTGGTGTATCTTATTAGTAAGCAGGATTAGGTTATTTTTGGGTGTGTACCTCGCCGACCTGAGTGCCAAGTAAGGGACATGCCCAACAAACAATCCTATCTCTAAAAATGCAGGATAATCATCCATAAGTCATAATAACCTAACGTAGAGCGTAGTTTTACAGAGTTGAAATTTGTTAATTACAAAAAACTTTACTACCTTTGTTTAGATGAAACAACACAATACTATTACAATATCTTATCTGTTGTATGTTTTATTATCTTCCCTTTTTCTTTCATTGACTGCTTTTTGTCAAGATACTACTTACGTAATTAAAGGCGTGGATATGTTCCAACCTATTCTACGGCAGATTGCAGATGCATATAACGTACTTAATCCTAATTTTAACGTAGACATTCAAGGCGGAGGTGTCCATAATGCAATCAGATGTTTGAACAACGGAGTCATAGATGCCGCTATCTCCAACAAACCCCTCACTGAGTATGACATCCGCCACTTTGAAATGCGATACGGTAAAAAACCTATTCAGATTCGATTAGCACACGAATGTTTATCCATCTTTGTACATCATGAAAATCCTGTGCAAGATCTTACTATCAATCAAGTATTCAAAATATTTACAAGTGAAATTACTAACTGGAAAGAAGTCGGAGGACCTGATATGCCCATCTCTTTATACAGTTTAGAGGATTTTTCAGATACTTATTTATACTTCAAGAAGTCATTTCTCGGCGATGAAAGTCCTGTGGGTAAAGTAAATTACTTACCTACATGGGAGATTTTAGCCAGTCAGATCTCTCGTGATAAAACTGGAATTAGCTTCGGACCCATGGGAGTTGGAAGAGGGTTAAAAAAACTATCTCTTCGAAAAGATGAGCAAAGCCCTCCTGTATCTCCTACACCTGAAAACTTGATTAACAATACTTATCCTATTACCAGAACTATCTACCTCATCTTGCGAGAGGACACTGTTCCATGGTTCAAGTCTTTTGTAGAATGGCTTACCTTACCATATAGCAGGGATATATTCCGTCAGTACGGTTTTTATACTGAAATGTAAAGAGATTTTATTAGTTTTGTTGTCAATCCTCTATGCTCAAAGATCTTATAAAAAATCCTTTCAAGAAACGCTATTCCGAAGAGGATGAGCGATTTATAGAGTTTTTTAGAAGAGTAATCTTATTTAGCACATTAGAAGATAGCGAAATTTTAGAATTCAAACCTTATATCTACGAGCGAACTTATCAACCCGACGAAGTTGTGTTCCACCAGGGCGACCCTAGTAAAGCAATGTTTTTTATCAAGTCAGGAAAGGTACAAATTCGTATGCAAATAGGGCAGTACTCTCGCAGATTAGTTACTTTAACCGAAGGACATGCTTTTGGAGAAAATTGCTTAGTAGAGGATAAACCTCATCCTGTTAGTGCAATTGTTATGGAGAGCAGCTGTTTATATGTTCTTGCCCAAACAGATATTCAAAAGGTGTTTGAAGAGGATAAAGACATTCCGGGTAAAATGCTAGCTAAATTTGGTGAACTATACTACGAATGGACACTCAAAGTGATATTCAAATTACTTTCTAAAAACGTTCCTATTCAAGAGGGAATACTTGATTTAAGAGTAAAAAACAGACCTTATCCAACAACTATCACGCCTATGCCCCCACAAGAACGAAGATAGTATTTTTATTATTTTAGTCTTACTTTTGGGCGTGTCCCTTCGCTGCGCTTCGGGTCGGGCTATTCCGCACTGCGCTAACGCTCGGTGCTTCGCTGCGCTCCGCACTGCCTTACGGCATGCTCCATAGCCCTCACGCAAGCTGCGTTTTGATGTTTTACCTGATTTTTATACATATTTTTGCTTTACCTTGTTTTATGTTCATTATCAGTTACTTACAAGGTTAAAATTTTTACCTTGTTTTGATTATGCTCTTTTTATCTTGTTTAATGTTCATTTTCAAGTACTTACAAGGTTAAACCTTGAATGCATGGACTTTTTGTAACCCTTTAACCCTGACTCCCAAAATTTTACTTTATTTTGAATTGATTTTCAATAATTTACAAGGTAAAAGTATATTTTTACCTTATTTAGTATTCATTTTCAGGTACTTACAAAGTTAACGTTTGAATAAGTGGGGTTAATATGCTTGCCGTATGCGTGAGGCATGCGGAGGGCGTGCGTCAGCACGGTGCGAAGCCCCTCGCCCACGCTCAAACCCTTGCCCAGGGGGTGGGCGGGTGGGGGCGTAGCACCGTCAGCCCGTAGCACGCCGACCTTGCTTGCATGAGCGCAGCAAAACGCAAGCAAGGACACGCCCAAAAAATTAAAACTTAACTTTTGAATATGGTGAATATGACTCTTTGTGAAAAGATTAAAGAAAAAATAGACTTAATATAATTTCTGTAACACAGTACAGTTTTGTAAATGATTGTATCTTTGTCCGTATGAAAATAGTTTCTCTGCAAGAAGCTTGTTCAGTAATACAATCTGGTCATAGAGTTTTTATTCAAGGGGCATCTGCCACTCCGCAGCAACTTATTAAAGGGATGTTAGCCCAAGCCGATAGGCTGCGGAATGTAGAAATTGTTCATATTCATACAGAAGGTGATGCCAGCTATACCAAACCTGAATACGCACAAAGTTTTTATACAAATGTATTTTTTATCGCTAAAAATACACGTGAAGCTATCCCTACCCATAGAGCAGATTATATACCTATCTTTTTGAGTGAAGTTCCTTTACTTTTTCGTCGGAACATCTTACCATTAGATGTTGCCCTAGTACAGGTATCACCACCTGATAAACATGGTAACTGCTCCTTAGGACCCTCGGTAGATGTAACTTTAGCCGCTGTACAAACTGCTAAATATGTAATTGCACAAATCAATCCGCAAGTGCCTCGTACCTTCGGCGATGGCGTCATACATCACACAAAAATCCACTTTGGAGTAGAAGTTAATGAACCTTTAATTACTCATGAAGTCACAGAACCTAATGAAATCGAACAAAAAATAGGTAACCATGTGGCTAACCTTGTAGAAGAGGGTGCAACCTTACAAATGGGTATAGGGGCTATCCCAAATGCAGTTTTGAAAGCCCTTATACATCATAAGGGTTTAGGTGTGCATACAGAAATGTTCTCTGATGGCATTATTGATTTAGTAGAAAGAGGAGTTATCACGGGAGAACATAAAGCTATTCATCGGAATAAAATTGTATCGGGTTTTGCTTTAGGTTCACAACGCCTGCTAGACTTTATGCATGATAATCCCAGCATTTTAATGTTAGATAGTCAGTATGTCAATGATACTGCTAATATTCGGCGAAATCCCAAGGTAACAGCAATTAACAGTGCTATAGAAGTAGATCTCACGGGTCAAGTGTGCGCAGACTCTATTGGCACGCGCATGTATTCAGGGGTAGGCGGACAAATGGACTTTATTCGGGGCGCTTCCTTATCTGAAGGTGGAAAGCCCATTATTGCTTTGCCCTCTATAACTTCAAAAGGCGAGTCTCGGATTAGTGCGGTGTTAAAGCCAGGTGCAGGCGTAGTTACTACTCGCGCACACGTGCATTATGTGGTTACAGAATATGGAGTAGCTTATTTGTACGGCAAAAATTTAGAACAACGTGCTAAAGCTCTCATTGAAATATCTCACCCTGACCATAGAGAAAGTTTATCCAAAGCTGCCAAGGAACTATGGGGTTAAGTATCGTATTTTTGAAAGTGTGGTTTATTTTAAGATATTTGCATTTATGAGAAAAGAAATTCAGCAGTATTTTGAGGATCTACAGGACTTTATATGCAGTAGTTTAGAGTTAGAGGACGGAGGTAATTCATTTCATCAAGATATATGGGAACATCATAGCGGAGGGGGAGGGCGCACACGAATACTCATGCATGGAAACGTAATAGAAAAAGGGGGAGTAAATTTTTCAGCCACCTGGGGAAAACTTAGCGAAAACATGGCTAAACGCATGAATGTACCCGCTGTTGGCTATTTTGCTACGGGAGTTTCTATTGTGATACATGCTTTCAATCCGTTTGTGCCGACCATTCACATGAACGTAAGATACTTTGAGTTAGAAAATGGCAAGTATTGGTTTGGGGGAGGGATTGACCTTACTCCGATGTATGTGATTATAGAGGATGGTGTTCGTTTTCATACAGGATTAAAAGCAGTTTGTGATGGTCATAACTCCGAGTATTACCCCAAATTCAAGCAGTGGGCAGACGAATATTTTTATCTACCTCATCGCAAAGAGATGCGTGGCATTGGAGGAATATTTTTTGACTACATGGCAGAAAATGAAAAGTATTCTAAAAAGGATATTTTTGCTTTTGTGCAATCGGTAGGTAACTTTTTTGCACCTTTTTATACACAAACTATGGCATTACGCAAGAATACACCATTTACGCAGCAACATAAAGACTTTCAATTATGGCGCAGGGGGCGTTATGTAGAGTTTAATCTTATTTATGACCGCGGCACTCTTTTCGGATTAGACAACCAAGGTAGAACAGAGTCTATTTTAATGAGTCTACCGTATGAGGTTCGTTGGTTATATAATTATCAGCCCGAACCGAATAGTCAAGAAGCTTTTACATTGGAGTATCTTCAGCCTAAGGATTGGATTTCATTGAGTCAAGTTAAGGTATAGTTTTTTATTTTGGGCGTGTCCCTCGCTGCGCTTCGGGTCGGGCTACTGCGCACTACGCTGTTGCTTCGGTGCTACGCTATCGCTTCGCACTGCCTTCGGCATGCTCCGTAGCCCTCACGCAAGCTGCTTTCCGATGTTTTACTTGGTTTTTGTATATATATTTGCTTTACCTTGTTTGATATTGATTATCAAATATTTACAAGGTTAAAATTTTATCTTGTTTGAAATACATTCGTTTTCAACTATTTGCAAGGTTAAACCTTGAACACATCTACCTTACACGACCCCTTAACCCTGAATATGCAAATTTTACCTTATTTTCAATTCATTTTCAAATATTTACAAGGTTAAAGTACATCTTTACCTTATTTAATATTGATATTCAAGTCCTTACAAGGTTAAATTTTGAATAGATGGGTTTAGCACATGTGCTGCGTTTTCTGCGTGAGGCATGCGGAGGGCGTGCGTTAGCACGGTGCGAAGCCCCCGCACACGCTCAAACTCTTACCCAGGGGGTGGGCGGGTGGGGCGCAGCACCGTTAGCCCGCAGCACGCCGACCTTGCCCACACGAGCGCAGCGAGCCGTGGGCAAGGACACGCCCAAAAAATGAAAAATAAACTTACTAAAATCACTTAAATCAAAATGAATTTAATACTTCCGTCGGTTAATCCTACCCTTCTAAAAAATTATTTCATACATTCAAATTGTACCTACAACCAATATACTTGCATTTTCCTACAAGTGTATTTTTTTTGCAACATGAAACAGGAAGTAATTTATCAGACTGATGAGTACAGAAAATATCTCATGTCCTTAAAACATTTAGGAGTAAAGATTTTTATGGTTTTACTAGGTTCATTTACGACGTTTATGTTTGTAAGTATACTACCAAAAATTAAGGAGCCAAAACTTGAAAACATCATGACCATGATTATACTATGTTTTACCATTTTTGTAACAGGCGTTATAGGTATTTTTCTCCTCATATATTCTATTATAGATGCCGTTCAAGGTAAAGTGAGAGTAAAAATTATAAGCGCAGAAAAAATAATAGAAAAAAAGCGTATAAAGTACTTACATTATTACTTTAATGGTCAGGAATTAACTACTAGTCTACCCAAAGGATGGGACATACAAGTTAAACTTCCCCAAAAAGCAAAAATTTGGGTAGCTTATTATACAAAATCCGTACTTCGCATAGAGTTTCTGGAAAGTGGTGAAATTTATGATGTGTTACAAATCCCAAAAAAGTAGATCTATAATTTCAATCTTTGGAGAAAAAATAGACTTTTTCTATTTTATTGTGCTGCGTTAATATACGCTTATGTTTCTTGTTTTTTCTCTGTTTCTTCTACCATTCCTAATATAAGTAGGGTTTTTATCCTAATATCTTGGTCATAGCTGGGGATATTCTGTTTTCAACGATATTTGTGCGTCAGATGAACTATTATGTAAATCTCTTCTCACTTTTATTGCTATCAAGGTACTTCCAATAAGTGTTATTAGTGTTGCTGCCAGGGCAACGTAAGGCGCAAACTGCAACAAGATCCCGAGAGTTGCCATTGCCTTAGCGCTAAATTTAGCTACAATATATCCCAAAACCAAAGATAGAAAGAACAAAATTAAAATGATATTAACAAATAAACACTTAAAGTTATTTTTTAATGCCATTATTATAGGCATGATATACAACAGACTGAACCCAACAAAGAGTATAATTTGATACATTTTATTTTGTGTATTTGACTCTTGCTCAAAAAAACTACGATATGCCATATACAAAAAAAATGTCATAAGTAATGCTGAACTTAGAGATATCCAACGGAGGGTCTTATGAGTAAGAATTAGCCCTATCAAAAGCCAGAATAAAGAAAGGCAATGTGCTATTATCGTAATGCTCTTGACTCCTTTGATAAATTTTGTCATTTCAGTTCCTGCAAACACGGCAAGTAGTCCTTCTAACCTAATCCACGTAAAAAAAGTACTGCTTATACTAATGATAGTGCCTAAAAGTAACACCTTGATTGGTATCTGGGTAAAATAATAGTTTTTTACATCTTTATTAACCATGACACAAAGATATAAATTCAAAGCAAGTAACGCCAAAAAATCAACTTGGTAAAACAAGATGAGTAATTTTTCTTTAATTTATTTTTATGGGCGTGTCCCTCGCTGCGCTTCGGGTCGGGCTACTGCGCACTACGCTATCGCTTCGGTGCTGCGCTATCGCTTCGCACTGCCTGACGGCATGCTCCGTATCCCTCACGCAAGCTGTATTTTGATGTTTTACCTTGTTTGTAGATGTCCCTTTGCTTTACCTTGTTTAACATTGATTATCAAATACTTACAAGATTAAAGCTTTTTACCTTGTTTTGAACATGGTTATTTTATCTTATTTCTCGCTCATTTTTAAGCATGTACAAGGTTAAACCTTGAATACATGGATTTTTGATAACCCTTTAATCCTGAATGTTCAAGCTTTACTTTGTTTTCAATTGATTTTCAACTATTTACAAGATTAAAACATATTTTTACCTTATTTAATGTTCATTATCAAGTACTTACAAGGTTAAGCTTTAAATAAGTAAGGTTAGCATACTTGTAGCGTTTTTGCGTGAGGCATGCGAAGGGCGTGCGTCAGCACGGTGCGAAGCCCCTCGCCCACACTTTTACTCTTGCCCAGAGGGCGGGGCGCAGCACCGTTAGCCCGTAGCACGCCGACCTTGCCCACACGAGCGCAGCGAGACGTGGGCAAGGACACGCCCAAAATAATAAAATTTAACTATTCAAAAATATCGCTCACTTTCTCGTAAAAATAAAACTACACGTATATAATTCAATAAAAATAAAGTTAAAAACTGTAATTTTGCAAAGTTCACTTGTTGCTTTTTTTACATTAACAATGCTTTATTTGTTGTTGTATCTACAGATACTCTTTTTTCAGAAAAACCTATGAAAAAAATCCATTTTTTAAGGTATCTTAAAGATGATTTTTCGGCAAGTATAGTGGTGTTTTTAGTAGCACTACCCTTGTGTTTGGGTATTGCTATTGCATCGGATGCCCCTCCGTTCTCTGGTCTGATAGCAGGTATAATAGGGGGAATAGTCGTAGGTTTATTGAGTGGCTCCCCGTTGAGCGTATCAGGACCCGCAGCAGGATTAGCCGCTATCGTTTCCGCAGAAATACAAAATATCGGTTCATTTGAGGGCTTTTTAGTAGCCGTAATAATCGCAGGATGCTTACAAATTTTATTAGGTCTATTAAAACTGCATGTAATTGCTTATTTCTTTCCATCAGCAGTAATCAAGGGTATGTTAGTTTCTATTGGGCTGCTACTCATATTCAAACAACTCCCCCATGCCTTAGGATATGATAAAGAAGCATTTGGATTAAACGAATTTGAAAATAAAGCTACAAACGAAAATACTTTTACTGCAATTCTCTCGGCTGTTAAATACGCAAATATAGAAGCTGTTATCATCAGTATAGTTTCTTTGTTGATTTTGATACTCTGGGATACTCCATGGCTTAAAAAGATAAAACTCATCCCAGGTGCTTTAATAGCTGTTATCTTATCTGTGATGCTTAACATTTATTTAGACAGCTTTCCATTTTTTAGATTGGGTAAAGAGCATTTAGTCAGCATTCCAAAAGTGAATTCTATGAGAGAACTACAAAATGCTTTTATACTTCCCGACTTTTCATTTCTTTATGATAAAAAAGTATGGATAGCCTCATTCACTCTTTGTATTATTGCCAGCTTAGAGACCTTACTAAGTATAGAAGCGATAGACAAATTAGACCCTCACAAAAGAGAAACACCATTAAGCAGAGAACTATTTGCACAAGGAGTGGGTAATACACTATCGGGTTTAGCAGGGGGGTTACCAATTACAGCAGTGATTGTCCGCAGTTCTGCAAATGTAAATGCAGGCGCAAAAACGAAGCTATCCGCTGTTTTACATGGGCTTTTATTGTTAGTATGTGTTATGTTCATTCCTAATCTACTCAATAAAATACCGCAAGCGAGCTTAGCGAGTATTTTACTATACACAGGATATAAATTAGCTAAACCTAAAATATTTTTCAGCACCTATCAATTAGGATGGAGTCAATTTCTTCCTTTTGTGATTACAATTATAACGGTTTTGTTATCGGATTTGCTGGTAGGTATTGCAGCCGGGATGTTTGCTTCTGGGTTTTTCATCTTACGAGATAATTACAAGAACTTCTCAAAATTTAATGAGGTAAAACAAAAAGACAATTACATGGTTATTCGCTTATCTGAACAAATGACCTTTCTTAACAAAGCAAGGTTAAGAGAGGTACTTCAAAATATACCTGAAGGGACTCACGTCAGGATTGATGCTTCACGATGCAGCTTTATAGATGTAGATGTATTAGAGGTGATTTATGACTTTAAGGAGATAGCCATTCAAAAAGGAATACTCTTAGAATTAGTAGATGTTCCTAAAATTAAGGAGATATGAGAAGTATGTTAGTCTAAAAAATGATTTTTACTTTTGGGCGTGTCCTTGTGGGCGTTACGCTGCGCGTATGCCCACAAGGTCGGCGTGCTTGCGGGCTACGCTGACGCTTCGGTGCTACGCTAACGCTTCGCACTGCTGACGCACCCTCCGCATGCCTCACGCAAGAACCTTAGCAGGTCGGCAAGCGCTATTTATTCAAATTTTTATCCTGTAAGTACCTGAAAATGAAGACTAAACAAGGTTAAAATGTGTTTTGACATGGTAAATCATTGAAAATCAATACAAAATAAAGTAAAACTTTGATAT
>JANWVE010000053.1 GCA_025057675.1 Bacteroidia bacterium | reverse complement strand
TGTATCCAAAGTTTAATCTTGTACGTGCTTGAAAGTCAATATAAAACAAGATAAAGCTAACACGAATCAAACAAGATAAAAATTTTAACCTTGTAACTGTTTCATAATCAACATGAAACAAGGTAAAGCGAAGATATGTCTAAAAACAAGGTAAAACATCCCAAGACTGCTGCGTGAGGGATACGGAGCATGCCGTTAGGCAGTGCGGAGCGTTAGCGTAGCACCGAAGCGATAGCGTAGTGCGTAGTAGCCCGACCCGAGCGCAAGCGAGGGACACGCCCAAAAAATATTTGGATTTTTTATATTGATGCTTATATTTACAAACATGAAACATTCGCTTTACTTGTGGGTGCTACTCTTTTTAACTTATAAGATTAAGATGACACTATCGCAGTATATTCCTATTGCCACGCAAAACATTAAATGGACCGAAAGAATACAATCAATTTCATCCTCTGAATACACAAACTACTCCTTTACAGGAGACACCATCATCGGTACAAAAACGTATAAAAAATTTGTAGAGCATTCTACTTACGGTTACATAGGTGCTATCCGAAATGACAGTGCGAATAAAAAAGTATATTGCGTTTATAAGGGAAAAAGTACTGAAAAACTCATGTATGACTTTAACGTCAATGTAGGAGATACTACTGATTACATCTATTTTTGTCATTCCAACTACTATTTGTATGGGGATAGTGCAAGAGCAATCGTACATTCCAAAGATAGCGTGTGGGATGGAACAAAATATCGCGAAAGGTGGTACATGAAATATATTTTTTATACATACGGTTATCCTCAACTGTTATGGTACTTCCCCATTTGGATAGAAGGAATGGGCTGCGTAAATAACTTTGCTAACATAATGGTAGTTGTATGCCCTACTCCATACATGACCTGTTATCAAGAAAACTCAACTGTATACATAGAACCCTGTTACTCTGGTTCTACGCTCAACAACTCAAGTTCATATACAAATTGCATAGATTATCAAAACTATCTCATATTGAATATCAAGGATAAATCAGATTTTTACAATACATTGCAATTGTATCCCAATCCCATTTTTAAAACACAAGGGGACGTATTTTTATCTAATGCAAATAACTTTGTACAAATTAAAGTTATAGACGTAGAGGGTAAAACCATTCAAGACATCAATACAATACAGAATATCAATGCTCTCTCTGTACAGAATTGGAAATCAGGCGTATATTACATTCAAGGAATTGATAAATATTCTCATCGGGTTCATACACAAAAACTCGTAGTCATAGAATAGTACATAAACAACAACGGCAAAGTGAGATTATCTCTATATTTGTGGCATGAATCCGTACTGGAATGTATTGGTTTCTCTATACTATAAAGAGCCATACCTACCACTTTTGAAAGTTTTATCCGAAAAAAATGTTCATTTTTACTCTACGGGCGGAACAGCAAGCTTTTTACGGCAGTACTCTCAGTATGTATTTGACATTGAGCTGCTAACAGGTTATCCTTCTATCTTAGGCGGGCGAGTAAAAACCTTGCATCCCAAAGTATTTGGCGGAATACTTGCCCGTGCAGATAATCCACAAGATCAAAATGAACTAAAACAATTTGACATACCTTGTTTTGATATAGTTATAGTAGATCTCTACCCATTTCAAGAAACTGTTGCACATACTCAGCAAGCCAAGGAAATTATTGAAAAAATAGATATAGGAGGAGTATCTCTGATCCGTGCTGCTGCTAAAAACTTTGAACGAACTATTATTATTGCCGATCCAAAAGATGCAGCTTTACTATCTCAACTTATACAAAAAGGGGAGAGTATCACGTATGAAGTTCGTAAAAAACTTGCTAAAAAAGCATTTGCTATTACTTCTGCGTATGATAATGCTATCTTTAACTGGTTTGCAGATACAGATTTAGAAATTAGTGTTCCTATTTCTACTGTGTATCCCAACTTTTTGCGATACGGCGAGAATCCGCACCAAAAAGCTGTATTCTATGGGAAAATAGAGGACAATTTTACGCAGCTCAATGGTAAAGAACTTTCTTACAACAATTTGTTAGATATAGCCCATGCTATTCAACTTATAGATGAATTTCAAGAAAATGAAGCAACCTGTGCGATTATTAAACATAATAACCCTTGTGGTATAGCTACACGCGCGAATATCGAGTTAGCTTGGCAAAGTGCTTTATCCTGCGACCCGCTCTCTGCTTTTGGAGGGGTAGTTGTTTGTAACAAGCAGATAAACAAAGAAACAGCATCCCAGATGGATAAAGTATTTTTTGAGATTCTGATTGCTCCAGATTTTGAACCTCAGGCATTACACATTCTCTCCGCCAAAAAGAACCGCATTTTATTACAAAGAAAACTTTTTTCATACAGCCGAGTAGAGTATAGGAGTGTACTAAACGGGCTTTTAGTACAACAAAAAGACTTGCAACTTTATCAAGATTTTAGGGTTGTTTCAGTACGTGATTTACCTGAATATCTTAAAAATGATGTCGTATTCGGACTTAAAGCCGTAAAACACCTCAAATCAAATGCTATAGCTATTGTAAAAAATGAACAATTGATTGGTTCAGGAACTGGACAAACCTCACGTATAGATGCCTTAAAACAAGCTATTCATAAACTTAAAGTAATGGGTTTTGACACCAAAGATGCCGTTCTTGTATCTGATGCCTTCTTTCCTTTCTCTGATAACGTTGAGATGGCTCATCAAGCGGGTATAGAGTATTTTGTGCAGCCGGGTGGCTCTATGCGAGATCAAGAGAGCATCGACTATTGTAACAAAAATAATTTATGCATGATATTTACAAATATGCGTCATTTTAAGCACTAAGGTGTGAATTTATTATTGCTACTTTTTTGTTAAGCAAGTATATTTGTAAATATTGTATGAACAAAGTAAAACTATTTTTGATAGGATGTTTTTATGCTATGAGCTTCACTGTATCGCTGCCACAACAACTTGTCAGTGTGTATGGAAAGACCATGAAGGCAGATGGATTTGGCTCGCTCTCCCAAGTAATTGTGCGAAATAAATCAGGTATAATAGGCAAAAGTGATGAAAACGGATTTTTTAGTATAGTAGCTAACAGCAACGATAGCTTAATTTTAGAACACATAGGATACTTACCCGTGCGTACAAGCTTAAAGCGAATGATGCGCAGTGACACTACTACCGTTTTACATCATGTATTTATGTTTGTACCCACTAGTTATACTATGAAAGAAGTAAAAATTTACAGCTATACACGGGAGGAATTAGTACAAGCTTTTCTAAAAATGCGCACAGATAGCACTTTTGACCGTTATGCTTTGGATATGGAGAGAGTCTTGTTATTAGGGTATAAAGATGAACACACTCGCGTGGACATGGTGGAATACATGTTACGCAACCCTAGTCAATTTAGAAATTTTACTATATCTGATTACAGGGGGGTAGTTAATACGTTTGGTCCCACAGTGGGGATACCTGTTAGTTTTGCTAGAAAGCCTAAGCCCTACTCAAAAAAATGGTAGATTTTATCCTGTTTGATTTTTCTACGAAGAGCCTACTCTAAGTCAGTTAGCCGTATCAAGTATTCAACTATATGGCACAAAGTATTCCAAATCACCATTTTACACTAAACTTATTTTTTCTTTACACAAAAATTGATTTTCAAAGATTAGGTTTTAATTCTTTGGGCGTGTCCTTGCCCACGTCTCGCTGCGCTCGTGTGGGCAAGGTCGGCGTGCTGCGGGCTGCGCTTCGCTTCGGTGCTACGCACTGCTCACGCACCCTCCGCATGCCTCACGCAAGCGGCAAACAGACTAATCCCGATTATTGAAACTTAGCTTTGTAAGTACTTGAAAATCAAAATTGAATAAGATAAAAGTTAATTTTAACCTTGTAACTCATTGAAAATGAATTGAAAATAAGGTAAAATTTGCTTATTCAAGGTTAAAGCGTTGTGTAAAGTCTATATACTCAGGGTTTAACCTTGTACACGCTTGAAAATCAATATGAAACAATATAAAACGACTGTAATTAAAACAAGATAAAAAATTTTAACCTTGTAAGTGTTTCATAATCAAGATCAAACAAGGTAAAGCAAACACAGGTATACAAATATACAAACCAAGTAAAGTATCAAAAAGCAGTTTGCGTGAGGCATGCGGAGGGCAAGCCGTCAGGCTTGGTGCGAAGCCCTCGCCCACACTCTCACTCTTGCCCAGGGGTGGGCGGGTAGGGCGCAGCACCGTCAGCCCGTAGCACGCCGACCCGAAGCGCAGCGAAGGGACACGCCCAAAAAATCTCTTAAAGAATTAGATATAATTCATATTGATAAGCAGCAATATGTTTTTATTTTTGCTGCTATGAAGCTAAAATACAATCGTATTTTATTAAAGTTGAGCGGGGAAGCTCTAATGGGAAATCAAGAATATGGTCTTGATGCAAAAAAATTAGAAGAGTACGCCCGTGAAATTAAAAAAGTATTTGATTTGGGTTGCCAAGTAGCTATTGTAATTGGAGGAGGAAATATTTTTAGAGGAGCAGATGCACAAGCTATGGGAATAGAACGCGCACACGGAGATTATATGGGTATGCTGGCTACGGTCATTAACGGTATGGCTATACAAGGAGCATTAGAGAAGTTAGGAATTACTACGAGGCTACTCTCTGCCATTAAAATGGAACAGATTTGCGAACCTTTTATTCGCCGTAGAGCCATACGGCATTTAGAAAAAGATCGAATCGTTATTTTTGGAGCGGGTACAGGTAACCCTTTTTTTACCACAGATACGGCGGCATCTTTACGAGCTATTGAAATTGATGCAGATGTAGTTCTTAAAGGCACTCGGGTCAACGGCATATACTCTGCAGACCCTGAAAAAGACGCAAATGCAGTTTTTTATTCTAATCTAAACTACAACGAAGTGCTTGTTAATCGTCTAAATGTTATGGATATGACGGCATTTACGCTATGCCAAGAGAACAAATTGCCGATTATTGTATTTAATATAAATGAACCAGATAACTTACTTCGTATTGTAAAAGGCGAGGCTGTGGGTACATTAGTGCAAGGTTGAGCAAAATATAACAAATAGTTTAGTTGTATTGTTTAAGGTCTTAACATTTTTCTGGGCGTGTCCTTGTGGGCGTTACGCTGCGCGTATATCCCACAAGGTCGGCGTGCTGCGGGCTAACGGTGCTGCGCCCCACCCGCCCACCCCTGAGCAAGAGTGAAAGTGTGAATGGGGGCTTCACACCGTGCTAACGCACGCCCTCCGCATGCCTCACGCAGCACCTTTTGGATTTTTTACCTACTTGCATGCGTACGTTTGCTTTACTTTGTTTGACCTTGATTATCAGATACCTACAAAATTAAAATTTCATACTTTGTTCCAAGTATATTCATTTTATCTTATTTTGCATTGATTTTCAAGTATATACAAAGTATATACCCTGAATATACGGACTTTTTACAACATTTTAAGATCATTTACCAAAGTTTTACTTTGTTTTATGCTTATTTTCAAGGATTTACAAGGTTAAAGTATGCTTTTATCTTGTTTAATGTTCACTATCAAACACTTATAGGGTTAAGTTTTGTATAATTTGTATAAGAAGACATAGTCTGCTAGCTGCTTGCATGAGCAGTGTGTAACACAGAAACACGGCACGTGGCATCCCGTGGGCAAGGGCACGCTTAAGAAAGTACAAAGTAAATTCAAAACAGACTCAAGTTACAAAATTAAAATTAAAATAGCGTCCGCAAGTGAACTCACTTAGGACGCTACACTAAAACAACAACATGAAAAACTTTTGCTCTCTGTCATTATAACGTTAAGAAATCATTTTTATTGTTTAATTACAGATAAAAATTTTGCAAGTACGGGTTTATTTCACCTAGGTTCAAAATCTAACTCTTTAACTATCATATAAGTAAGTTATGGACTACAGTAATATCAAAAACGAGAGCATCTAAGGGTATTAGCCTCATAAAAAATTACCCTTACACTTTGATAATTTTCTAAATCAAACTGTTTTTTGGGCCCGTTCCTAGCTAGTGTTCGGGTCAGACTATGCCGCACTATGCTACTGCTTTGGTGCTACACCACTCTTCGCACTGACTGACGGCATGCTCTGTATTCCCCTCACACAAACTGTACTTTAATGTTTTACCTGATTTTTTGTACCTTTTTTATTTTACCTTGTTTTAATTGCGCTCATTTTACATTTTTTAAATTGATTTTCAAGTATATACAAGATTAAACCTTGAATAAATGGAATTTTTGTAACATCTTAAATTGAACACACAAGTTCTATTTTTGTAATTATACTAAGTAGTTTATTTTATATTTGCACTAATATCTGCTAATACAGAGGACTAGTTATGGGTAGAAAAGTATTAAAAGTAGGGAATTACAAACCTGAGTAAATAGAGTCTCTGATTAACGAAGAAAATAAGAAACGTATTGGGATAAAATTACAAGCGGCAGCACAGGTTTGCAGAGGACATAGCAGTCGTTACTTATCAAACTTTTATACGGTAAGTTTCAAGTCTATTACGTTATGGGTAAAGCGTTTTGTAGAAGGAGGTGCAGAAAGATTAGAGGACAGGAAGCGTAAAGGCAGACCGAGGCGTTTAAGTAGAGAACAGGAAGTAGGAAATAAAAAAATGTCTTGAGAGAAAGCCCATATAAACATGGGTATAACAGCGGGACTTGGGCAGGTCTTATGTTAATAGATTGGATAAGTAAGAATTATAGTTATAATGTGCATTACAAGAAGGTACAGATATACAATATAATAAAGAATATAATAAAGAGGATAGGATTTTCGTATCAGAAAGGGAAAAGAGATTTACTCGGAGAGTAACGCCGAGGAGCAGGAAAGATGTTGGGAGGAAATAAAAAACTAGGTGATATTGCTTTTTGAGGATGAGTTTTTCTTGTCAAACAGGGCAAATTTGGGTTATGGTTGGAGTTTGATAGGGGTTCAACCTCAAATACCTTGCCAGCAAAAGTATAAAAAACGGTGGGCTGCTTTTGGAAGTTACAACTACTTAACAACTTAACAGGGCAAATAACTGTATATTTTCAAAAAAGAGGAAATGCTGATACTTTCATCAGCCATCTTAAAAAGGTGTTCAAAGTTTATCCCAAAGACAAAAAGATTGTAAGGGTATTGGATAATGTGAAGTATCATCGGGCTAAAAAAGTACAAAGGTGGTTAGAACGGCATAAAGACAGAATAGAGTTTTTTTACCTTTTTATTCTCCTGACCTCAATCCCGTAGAGAGGGCTTGGTGATACATGTGTAAAAAAATTACCCATAACCGTTATATTCAATCCCTACATGAAAGAAAGATACTGTTTTGGAAAATGTTCTATCATTTCCTTTGACCTAACAACGAACTGAAAAAAAGCTTGTGAACTTAATTATTAGACTTAATATAAAAAACTACAAAAATCTTACCTGTGTAGAATTAAGAAAAGTTTTTTCATGTTATCAAAATGTATTTATATTGCAATTTGTTTATACCAAGTATGTACGACTTTAATGACTTCCGCAAATTTGCGATATATCACAGGGGTATGAGCTCCCTTGTTTTCGATCAACTGTTTTCGATAGCAAAAGGACCCTTTATTGCTGATATAGCTCCTTATGTAATTGAAGAGGGAAAAGGCAGTCATAACATCTATTCTTTACTGCTCAAAGAGCGGATTATTTTCATGACCTATCCCGTAGATGACTACGTAGCTTCGGGAATCCAAGCGCAATTATTATGGCTACAAAGCCAAGAAGCTGATAGGGATATTTCTATGTATATCAATAGCCCTGGGGGTTCTGTTTCTGCGGGTTTAGGTATTTATGACACTATGCAGTTTATAACGCCTGATGTTAGTACAATATGCATAGGTATGGCTGCATCAATGGGTGCAGTGCTTTTAGCTGCGGGCGCATCAGGTAAAAGATACGCGTTGCCTAATAGCCGCGTCATGATTCATCAACCCCTAGGTGGCGCAAGCGGACAAGCTTCCGATATTGAAATTACTGCACGAGAAATAAATAAAGTAAAAAGAAACCTGTACGAGATATTAGTGCAGCACACTGGAAAAACTTATGCACAAATAGAAAAAGACGCAGACAGAGATTACTGGATGACTGCCCCCGAAGCACAAGAATATGGTGTGATAGACAAAGTAATCACTTACAACAAAAAATAAAGTGTTTATTCAAATCTCCAAAAATTGAGAACCTTGTTACTGAAACAAGGTTCTTTTTGCATAAAGGCATAAAACAAAGTATATTAACGATAATGAGTATAATTGACTACATACTAGCGGGTGTTAAATCTTCCAATTTTACTTTACCTTCTTTAATGCGTGCCGCTTTACCTTGTAAATTGCGCAAGTAGTACAGTTTTGCTCTCCGTACTGAACCTGCTCGTATAAATTCTATTTTATCTATACTTGGGCAGTGTAGGGGAAAGGTACGTTCTACTCCCACTCCGTTAGAAATTTTTCTTACAGTGAACATAGCGCCTGTGCCTGTTCCTCTGCGTGCAATCACTACGCCCTGAAATTGTTGGATGCGTTCTTTTGAACCCTCCTTAATTTTGATATATACTTTTATCGTATCGCCTGCTTTGAATGTGGGAATATCTTTTTTGAGGTACTCGCTCTCCACTAATTTAATTAAGTCCATACGCCATGAAAAAATAGGGTTGCAAATTTATGTCGCATATTCGGATTTTGCAAATTTAACATTAAATTCAGCAACTCACTAAACTCGTTTTGTTATCTGAGTATTATCAAAACAGTTATGTTGTAATTTTTTTGGGCGTGTCCTTGTGGGCGTTTCGCTTCGCTCATGCCCACAAGGTCGGCGTGCTGCGGGCTGCGCTATCGCTTCGGTGCTTCGCACTGCTCACGCACCCTTCGCATGCCTCACGCAAGTGGCTATCAGACTAATTCTGTATATCCAAAACTTAATCCTGTAAGTTACTGAAAATGAACATTAAACAAAATAAAAACAATATTTAATCTTGTAAATACTTGAAAATCAATGTTAAACAAGGTAAAGTTTAAGTACTTAGGGTTACATTCCGATAAAAAACCAAAGTATCCAAGATTTAACCTTGTAAGTATTTCAAAACCAACATTTAGCAAAGTAAAGCAAGATTACGGTTAAAAACAAGGTTAAAAATCTAAATCCAGGGTTAAACTGCGTGAGGAATGAGGAAGTATGAAGGATGCCATCAGGTAGTGCGAAGCGTTAGCGTAGCACCGAAGTGAATGCGTAGTGCGGAATAGACTAACCCGAGAGCGCAGCAAGGGGCACGCCCAAAAATCAAAATTCAATAAATATAGCCTGGTTCGGATATATTTATAGCTTGCTTATCTAAAATCTAATATAGGTTATTTTATTGTAAAATCTGCTTTTATTTTTTGACTGTTTCTATTTTTGTAACCTGATTTGGATAGCTTTTTCATGATACACATCATAGATAACGACTTTGATAAATTAAAAACCCGATTACATAAAATGCTTGAATTAGTAAGTGAACAGGTGAAATTTACTTTCAGGGTTATTCATAATTTTAATCTAGAATTAGCAAATTTAGTCATAGAACGAGATAAAACCGTAGACAAACATGATATAAAGATTGAAAAGCTATGCCAAAAGATATATCATTCTCAAACACTTTCTGATGAAGATAGCCGCTATCTTATGTCGGTTATGCCTATTGTCATGAATTTAGAACGTATAGGAGATATCTCTGAAAACATTTGTCGCAAATGTATTTATATTTACAATTCTATAAATACTTGTACTTGTGCACCTACATCTGTACAGGAAATGTGCCGACTAATTACCAAAATGATGAAAGGTGTAGTTCAGGCTGTGGAAAAACGAGATGCCGATATTGCTCATAACGTACGCTTGTACGATGTTATTGTTAATAGACTAAACCTTGAGACTTTTCACTCCTTAAAAAAAGAGGTTATTTCTAATCCTGAAAACGCAGACTGTGCAATACATTATATTCTTGTTTCAAAAGATTTAGAACGCTTAGCAGATCACATCACGGACATTGCAGAACAGGTCATTTTTATCGTAGAAGCAGAGATTGTTCGTCATAAGTTCATTGGGGATATCCGTTAAATTTTCAAGAAGCTACGGGGTTAAACTGTGTTTTTAGCTTGTTTAACATTCATTTTCAGATACTTACGAGATTAAAGTTTGAATGAGAGGATAGCTTTCTTGCGTGAGGCATGCGGAGGGTGCGTCAGCAGTGCGAAGCACCGAAGCGATAGCGCAGCCCGCAGCACGCCGACCTTGTGGGCATGAGCGAAGCGAAACGCCCACAAGGACACGCCCAAAAATAAACCTGCACTTGTATCAAAATTTACCATTTTTGTACCTTTGCAAAATATGAAATCTATCAAAGAATATCAAGGTTCTAATAAACGTGTTTTAGTACGAGTAGATTTTAATGTACCTTTGGATAAAAACTACCAGGTAACTGATGAGACACGCTTACGAGGTACACTTCCTACTATCCAACATTTGATACAAAAAAATAACTCGGTTATTTTAATGAGCCACCTAGGAAGACCCAAAGACGGATACGAAGAAAAGTACAGTCTGAAACATTTAATACAACCTTTGAGTAAATTATTAAACAAGCAAGTCCATTTTGCAGAGGATTGTATTAGTGAGAGTACGCTTGAAAAAGCAATTCAACTCTTACCTGGTGAGGTCATGCTAATAGAAAACCTACGGTTCTACCCTGATGAAGAGAAAGGGAGTTCAGATTTTGCGAGAAAGTTAGCGCGGCTAGGAGAGATATACGTAAACGATGCCTTTGGAACAGCCCATCGCGCCCATGCCAGTGTATGCCAAATAGCAGATTTCTTTACCGAGAAATACGCAGGTTTTTTAATGTTTGCTGAGATAGAAAACGCTAATCGTATATTAAGACATGCTCAAAAACCTTTTGTAGCTGTATTAGGCGGCGCCAAAGTGTCGGATAAAATTTTGATTATAGAACGCTTGATTGAAGTAGTGGATAGTATCTTAATCGGTGGAGGAATGGCTTATACTTTCTTCAAAGCGTTAGGTTTTGAGATAGGTAATTCACTATGCGAACAAGATAAATTAGAATATGCGATTGAGCTGCTCAAAAAAGCAGAACGTAAAGGAGTGAAAATTCTCTTACCTTACGACTCAGTGATTGCAGATAAATTTGCTAACGATGCGAATATTACCATGTCTAACAGTAAATCTATTCCGAGCGGATACATGGGGTTAGATATCGGGGAGATTGCAATTGAGCAATTTGGTGAGGAAATTAAAAAAGCTAAGACCATACTTTGGAACGGTCCTATGGGTGTTTTTGAAATGCCTAATTTTGCTAAGGGTAGTTTTGCGATTGCTCGGTTAATTGCGGAAGCTACTGAAAAAGGAGCTTTTTCTTTGATTGGTGGGGGAGATTCTGCTGCGGCTGTTACACAATCAGGGTATGCGGACAAAGTATCCTACATTTCTACGGGTGGGGGAGCGTTATTAGAATATATGGAGGGTAAAACTCTACCTGGAGTAGCTGCTTTACAGTAAAGCATTTTATATTTATTTTTATTTACATCAAATTGTTGTATATTGATTGTAGTTTGGGCGTGTCCTTGCCTGCGTTTCGCGGATGCTCATGCAGGCAAGGTCGGCGTGCTACGGGCTGACGGTGCTGCGCCCCACCCCCTGGGCAAGGGTTTGAGTGTGGGCGAGGGCTTCGCACCGTGCTAACGCACGCCCTCCGCATGCCTCACGCAAGCAGCAAGTAACCTAATCCCACTTATACAAAACTTAATCTTGTAAGTATCTGAAAATGAATACTAAACAAGGTTAAGATGTACTCTGACGTTGTAAATCATTGAAAATCAATACAAAATAAAGTGAAATTTTGGGGATCGGGGTTAAAGGGTTGTAAAAAGTCCATGTATTCAAGGTTTAACCTTGTACGTGCTTGAAAATGAATACAAAACAAGATAAAATAAGAGGAGTTCAAAGAAAGTAAAAAATTTTAATCTTGTAACTGTTTGATAATTAACATTAAACGAGATAAAGCGAAAGTATGTACAAAAACAAGATAAAACATCCAAAAGCAGCTTGCGTGAGGCATGCGAAGGGTGCGTGAGCAGTGCGAAGCACCGAAGCGATAGCGCAGCCCGCAGCACGCCGACCCGAGCGCAGCGAGGGACACGCCCAAAAAAAGAATAAAATATAACGTTTGTTTAAAGTACTATTCTCACAGCGTGAGCTAATAATAAATTTCTGTTAATAAACGTAAAGGTTTGATTTTTTTCTATATTTGTGTTACCTTTGTTCACAAGAGAAACAAAATTGTCTTATGAAATTTGCATCACCTTGGATTACACATTCCTTACTATTCGTGGTACTTTTTGGAGTTTGTAGGAGTGGGTTATTATCTTGGGCGCAGATATCTCAATACAACCAGCCCAAAGACTGGGTAATAATACGCCACTCTACAGACATAGAATGTCTAAACCCTATCATAAACACAACCCCTAAAAATCAGCACATAAATCAATTTGTGTTTCAAAGTTTGAACGGAGTTAACCCAAAGACTTTAGAGATAGTACCTTTTTTAGCTGCTTTACCTACTCGTAGCGAAGATGGAAAGAGTCATTTTTTTGAAATTAGGAATGACGCCGTATGGGGAGATGGAACACCTATCACAGGAGAAGATGTAGAATTTACATTAAAGGTTATTAAGAACCCGAAAGTAAAATCATCCAGACTACGGTATTTTTATCGGGGTGTTTTAGATATCAAAGTGGATAAAAACAATAACAAGAAATTTGAAGTCAAGTATGAACAGCTTAGTTATAGTATTGCAATGCTTAAAGTGCTACCTAAACACATCTTTGACCCCGAAGATTTAATGGGAAAGTTTTCTATCCCTGAATTAAATAGAGATACTGTGGAGCTAAGTGAAAACTCTAAAATTAACAAGTTTGCAGAGCAGTTTAATAGCGAGGCATTCAGTAAGAAAGTTTTATTCAATAGAGCTTGCTCTTCAGGGGCATATTATTTTGCTTCCTGTAATCCTTCTGAAGAATTAGTATTACAGCGCAAAGAGGTATGGTGGGGAGATAACTACTACAACGAACCTGGGGAACTGTTTGTGGCTAACCCTAAAAAGATTATTTACAGAGTGGTCAAAGATCTTAGACTTACTATGAATATGCTCACTATCCAAGACCTTGACGTGGTATATGACTTACCCGCCAAAGAATTTGTAGAGATGACAAAATCAAATAGCAGCTACTTTAACTATAAACTCTGTACCTCTAATACATTAGAGTATTTATTTATTGGGCTAAATACTAAACGGAACAATTTACTTTCAGACCTTGAATTTAGAAAGGCATTGTCGCTTGCCATAGACGTAGATTACTTTCTCAACAAAGTAGCCAAAGAGTACGGAAGACGCTTAACATGTCCAGGTATTCCTGAAAAGAAAATAGGGTATAATGAGAAAATTCCTTTGGTTGAGTTTGCCCCAGAGAAAGCATCTTCAATTTTATCTAAATTAGGATATAGCCAACAAGATGACGAAGGATTTAGATACAAATTAGAAAACAATCAAAAGAAATACATTGAGTTAGAGTTAAGTATAATAGAAGGTAACCATGACTACCGTAAAATTGCTCATTACCTTTCAGAAGCTTTTAAGCAGGTAGGGGTTAAACTAATTATATCCGAGCGTAGTGTAAGCGACCAAAGTGAGAAGTTAAATAAAAGAGACTTTGATATGTATTTAGGTAAAGTAACTGAAGGTATAGGAATAACTAATCCATACACTTCTTGGCATACTAAAAGTTCATCTAACTATACGGGTTTTGGAAACTCTAATTCTGATGCCTTAATAGAGAATATTGTAAAGGAAAAAGATAGTAACCGCAAAAAAGCTTTATATGATGCTTTGCAAGAGATAATTATGTCAGAGGTACCAGTTATTTTACTTTGGTCTCCGCAATCTAAAATTGCAGTAAACAGCCGCTTTCAAAATGTTAATACCTATCCTGTGTCTGCTTATTTTGCGGGATTTAACCCTGCTGCGTTCTATACACCTACTGAGTTAGTTAAATACAAATGATATTTAAGTTTTGAACTATGAGAAAAAAGATTATATTCTTTTTTTTGTTACATGTACTGATAGTACATGGGCAACAAGATGAACAGTTTTTTGATATGAGTATAGAAGAGCTGTTAAACACGACCATTGAAGTAACTAATAAACAGAAAACTAAAATTTTAGAAGCCCCTGCAATTGTTTCTTTTATTACTCAAGAAGAGATTAAGTATTCAGGTGCAAGAGATTTATTGGATGTTTTACATGCTATTCCTGGTATTCAATTTGGGCATGATGTAGAAACAGTAGTAGGAATTAGTATGCGGGGCTTTTGGGGGCATGAGGGCAAAGTGCTTATTCTGTGGGATGGTATTGAAATGAATGAAAATTTGTTTGCTTGCACACAGTTTGGTAATCATTATGATATACAAGCCATTAAGCGTATAGAGATTATAAGGGGACCTGGTTCTGCGTTGTACGGAGGATATGCGGGTTTGTGTGTGGTTAATATCATAACCAAAGATGGGAACGATGGTAACATGATTAGTATTTCTAACACAGCTGGAACTTTTTACGACCGTTGGAGCAGGATAAATGGAAATTTAAGTATTACTAAAAAGTGGGAAAACGGGGTCAATTTAGGGATACATGGACTATATGGACAAAGTATTCGTAGTAACCAAAATTTTACAGATTTTTACGGGGATACATTTGACATGGGCGAGGGTAAAAGCAGCCTTATTAGACCCGCTATGCTATCTGCTAAATTAGAGTACAAAAACTTTTTATTTACTTCTCAACTTGATGAATACTATTTACATGACCGAGTGGTATTTGGCAATAATGCACCAGAATCCCAAGTTATAAGATTTCGAAGCCTTAATACGAAAGTATTGTATAAAATTAAGTTAAGTGAAAAACTAGATCTTTTACCCTCTGCATCCGTAAAAAGAAATGTTCCATGGCAAAAGCCTAAACTACCAGCAGTTATTCCTTTTCATTACGATAAAACAGCATATAGATATAACCAAAACTTATTATTTAACTACACTTTAAGTGATAAAATTAATTTTCAATGGGGATTAGATAGTTATCAAGACTATTGTATTGCAAGTAAGCATTCTACTTCTGACGAATTATTCAAAGATAGCACCTACAATGCTTTATATTACAATTTTGCAGGTTTTGCACAAGCCACTTTGCATACTAAAATCGCTAACTTTACTGCGGGGCTGCGGTATGATAAGCATAATGCTTTTGCAGGTGCATTAAGTCCAAGGTTCGTCATAAACCGAACTTTTTCTGATAAACTCACCCTTAAAATGATGGCAAGTGGCGCTTTTCGTTCGCCTGTGATAGAAAACATTCGTTTAGCTGAGCTGAACAAAAATTCTATCAAGCCTGAGAGGATTTACACTTTTGAGGGCGGAGCGACCTATAAATTTGATAAAAACTTTTATGTTAGCTTCAATGTATTCAACGTACGTCTATTAGACCCTATTATTTACACGACAGATACGGTATCAGAGTATTATTACAACTTTGACCAGGCAGATAATGCAGGTGTGGAAGTAGAGGGTATATTTAAGCGTCAGTGGGGGAGTGTAACCTTTAATTACTCTTACTATCATAATGTAAAAAACAAGATTGCGTTATTCGAAGTACCTAACCGAAGAGGTATTTTACTGGGCAATGCAAAACATAAAGTATATACAGAGGTTAATCTACGTCCTACTAAGTCTGTTAATTTGAACATCAATCAAGTTTTTCTTAGTCAAAGGTATGGGTATGTGGGTGTAGATACGATTGCTGAGTATAAGCCTGTATTTATGACTAATTTATATCTTTCCTACCAAAACGTCATGAAGATTGAAAATTTAGAACTAGGGGTGGGTATTTACAACATATTTAATGAAAACTTTCGGTTTATTCAACCTTACAATGGGGGTGTCAGTGTTCTTCCTTCTCTAAATAGAGAGTTTTTAATCCGAGTACAGTACAGGTTCAAAGTATAAAAAAATTAGTTTTTTACTTTTTTGGGCGTGTCCTTGTGGGCGTTACGCTGCGCGTATGCCCACAAGGTCGGCGTGCTACGGGCTGACGGTGCTG
>JANWVE010000052.1 GCA_025057675.1 Bacteroidia bacterium | reverse complement strand
TAGCTTCTGTGGCAATAGATGCGTGGTCTGTACCGGGTACCCAGCAAGTTTCAAACCCTTTCATTCTTGCCCTTCGGATAAGGATATCTTGGATAGTGTTATTCAGCATGTGCCCCATGTGTAGTACGCCTGTTACGTTGGGTGGAGGGATAACAATCGTATAAGGTTTTTTATTCGGATTAACCTTAGCGTGAAAGTAGCCCTTATTTTCCCAGTGTTTATACCATTTTTCTTCTATTTGTGTGGGGTTATATGTTTTTGCAATTTCCATTTGGGGGCAAAAATAGCAAGAAATTAGGTAGAAGCAGTGTTTAAGGGTGTTTTAGTTAAGTCTGATAATTGATTATTTTTTGGGCGTGTCCCTTCGCTGCGCTCGGGTCGGCGTGCTACGGGCTACGCTTCGCTTCGGTGCTGCGCACTGCTCATGCACCCTCCGCATGCCTCACGCAAACTGCATTTTGATGTTTTACCTTACTTTTATACTTGCGTTTGTTTTACCTCATTTAGCCTTCATTTTCAATGATTTGCAAGGTTAAAATTTACGTATGTGAGGTTTTACCTTGTTTTTTGATGCAATCCTCTATCAATGACTTTTATTTTCTCTCAATAAATAATTTCTGCACCATAACCGACTTTCTCCATAGGGGGCTACATAATCCTGTATCTAATACTGTAATCCATGTTTTTTGAGCATAGTCTGTATATAAGTAATTAAGTCTTTCTGCGGTAGTGTTAGCATATACACGGGGTAAGGTCTTGGGATAATATGCATTCATTAGTGGAGTTAAAGGGCAAGGGGTACGTGGAAATACTACTCGCTGCACAACCCGACGATTATCTACTTCAAATAAAATAAGACTATCTACCGTATTTTTACCCCGCTGATGAGATATAACATACATTACTTCATATTCTCTGCCTAAGGCTCGCCGTTGTAATAACACATCACTATCATGAAACTCCACTCTGTACAACGGTGAATGCAAATAATCCTTCAAAATCGGATGATTTTTTAGCATAAAGTCCGCCGCAATGTGTTTCTGACTGCTTCTGCAAGATATAAATGCCATGCAAGTCATTAAAATAAGGGAGTAATAGATATTTTTCAGGTAAAATTTGCGTGAGGCATGCGGAGGGCATGCGTCAGCATGGTGCGAAGCCCCCCGTACGCTCTTTTTAACGCTTGCCCAAGGGGTGGGCGGGTGGGGCGCAGCACCGTTAGCCCGTAGCACGCCGACCCAAGCGCAGCGCAGGGACACGCCCAAAAAAATAAATATCAGCCCTTCCATGGCTTTAATGGCGTATTCGGTTCGCGAGATAGCTTCTGATACGCTTTTTTATCTATGAACTTGGGAAAGAATTTGTTCAAAAGTACCGTTAACTTACCCTCCGTAGTGAGTACAATTGTCCTTTTACGTTTTTCGATCCCACGCACTATTGCTTTAGCCACTTTCTCCGCAGACATCAGCTTACTTTCATCTAGAGGTGTTTCTTTTTGAGTATCGCCCGTAGCCGTGAGTGCAGTGTTACGAATGTTTGTGTTTGTAAAACCTGGACAAACTACTAATACATGCACCTTGTCAGGTTGAAGTTCGCAGCGCAAGCTCTCAAAAAAACCATGTAAAGCAAATTTAGAAGCAGAATAACCTGTTCTTGCGGGTAACCCCTTAAATCCTGCTACGCTGGAAACCACTACAATAGAACCTTGATTTTTAATTATGTCAGGCAGGGCAAACTTAGTACAATACACAGAACCCCAAAAATTGACGCTCATCACTTTTTCAATAACACTAATTTGAGTATCTACAAAGCACGCACGCATAGAGATACCCGCATTATTGATAAGAATGTGGATTGTACCTAAGATTTCAATAGTTTTTTGTATAAAGTTTTTACATTGTTCTAGGTTACTGACGTCGGTAGGAAGGGCTATTACTTTTTTTGCACCCAAGTTTTGGCATATAGAGGCTATTTTTTGTAATTTTTCTTCATTTCTTGCACAAATAGATAAGTAAGCACCTTTTTTGGCAAGTTCTTGGGCTAAGGCGGCGCCTATACCATCCGATGCCCCTGTAACAACAACTACTTTATTCTGAAAAAAGGACATAAGTTTATGCAAAAGTACATCATTTTGAGTATTCTTTCAGGTTATAGTGCGAGTTATGAGGGAATAAATAAATTCTTTTTTGGGCGTGTCCTTGTGGGCGTTTCGCAGATGCTCATGCCCACAAGGTCGGCGTGCTACGGGCTGACGGTGCTGCGCCCCCACCCCTGGTTATAGGGTAAAAGCGTGGGCGAGAGGCTTCGCACCGTGCTAACGCACGCCCTCCGCATGCCTCACGCAAGCAGCTAATAAGCTAAGTCCAAGTATTCAAATTTTAATCTTGTAAGTACCTGAAAATGAACGCTAAACAAGATAAAAACATATTTTAAATTTGTAAATCATTGAAAATCAATTGAAAATAAGGTAAAACGTAACTATTCAGGATTAAAAGGGGGTATAAAAAAGTTCATATATTCAAGTTTTAACCTTTTACATAATTGAAAATCAATACAAAACAAAGTAAAAAGATTGCAGTTAAAACAAGATAAAAAATTTTAACCGTATAATTGTTTGATAATCAATCTTAAACAAGGTAAAGCAAAGATATGCATAAAAATAAGGTAAAACATCCAAAAGCTGCTTGCGTGAGGCATGCGGAGGGTGCGTGAGCAGTGCGAAGCGCAGCGAAGCACCGAAGCGATAGCGCAGCCCGTAGCACGCCGACCCGAAGCGCAGCGAAGGGACACGCCCAAAAAATCTAACTAAAAACCTAACTATATAAAAAACTCTCACCTCAATTTGAGATGAGAGTCTCATTATTATGCAAAGAATCGCTTAATTTTTCTTACCTATTAAATTGAGCGCACTACCTGCTTTGAACCACTCAATTTGTTGGGCATTGTAACTGTGTTTAGCCTCTATAACTTCTTTTGTACCATCAGCATGCTTAATTTCTATTTTGAGATTAACACCCGGTGCAAATTCATCTAAATTGAGTACAGAGAGTACATCGTCTTCTTGAATTTTATCATAATCGGCAGGGTTAGCAAAGGTAAGAGCAAGCATACCTTGTTTTTTTAGATTGGTTTCGTGAATGCGGGCAAAAGAACGCACTAATATTACCTTGCCCCCTAAATGGCGAGGTTCCATAGCAGCATGCTCCCTTGATGAACCTTCACCATAGTTCTCATCGCCAACTACTACCCAACCCATGTTTTTGGCTTTGTACTGGCGAGCTACCTTAGGTACTTCCTCATATTCTCCTGTAAGTTGATTCTTTATCTTGTTGGCTGTATTGTTAAAGTAGTTTATCGCACCAATGAGCAAATTATTAGAGATATTATCCAAATGCCCTCTGTATTTTAACCAAGGTCCAGCCATAGAAATATGGTCAGTTGTGCATTTTCCTTTTACTTTGATAAGTAAAGGCATATTCTGGAACTGTTCTTTGGTATTAGGAGCAAAAGGAGTAAGCAGCTGTAATCTATCAGAAGTAGGACTTACAATCACTTGTACATTTGTACCATCTTCTGCGGGTGCTTGATAGCCATTATCTTTTACCTCAAAACCTTTAGGTGGAAGTTCTAACCCTTTGGGTTCGTCTAACATAACTTCTTTACCTTCTTCATTAAGAAGCTTGTCCTTCATAGGGTTAAAAGTCAATTTGCCTGCAATAGCAAAAGCAGTTACAATTTCAGGTGAAGCTACAAATCCATGAGTGTTTGGATTTCCGTCGGTACGCCCTGCAAAATTACGATTAAATGAAGTAATGATAGAGTTTTTTTCTTTTTTCTCTGCACCTGCGCGTTTCCACTGACCTATACAAGGTCCGCATGCATTAGCAAGAACTACCCCTCCCATTTTTGCAAAAACATCTAATAAACCATCACGTTCAATGGTGTAGCGTACTTGCTCTGAACCAGGGGTAATGGTAAATTCTGCTTTGGCTTTAAGTTTTTTATCTACGGCTTGTTGGGCAATAGAAGCAGCACGGGTAATATCTTCATAGGAAGAGTTAGTACAAGAACCGATAAGTCCGACAGATAATGTTTCGGGATAGCCGTTATCTTTTACAGCTTGGGCAAATTTAGAAAGTGGCCAAGCTAAATCTGGAGTGAAAGGTCCGTTAATATGGGGTTCTAATTGAGATAGGTCTAATTCTAGAACTTGGTCGTAGTATTTTTCAGGGTTTTGAATAACTTCGGGGTCAGGGCGGAGATATTCAGCAATAGCATCAGCCATTTGAGCTACTTCGGCGCGCCCTGTGGCTTTGAGATAGTCTGCCATTCGGTTATCATAGGGGAATATGGAAGTAGTAGCTCCAATTTCTGCACCCATGTTACAAATTGTGCCTTTACCTGTGCAAGAAATGGTATTTGTACCCTCTCCAATATATTCTACAATGGCATCAGTACCACCTTTTACAGTAAGCTGACCCGCTACCCATAAAATAACATCTTTGGCAGAGGTCCAACCGTTCATTTTGCCTTTAAGTTTAACAGCAATGAGTTTAGGGAATTTGAGTTCCCAAGGCATACCCGCCATTACATCTACGGCATCTGCACCTCCTACACCTATGGCAATCATACCTAACCCCCCCGCGTTAACTGTGTGCGAGTCTGTACCTATCATCATTCCGCCAGGAAAAGCATAATTTTCTAACACAACTTGGTGAATAATTCCTGCCCCAGGTTTCCAAAAATCAATACCATACTTATTAGAAACAGAGCTTAAAAAGTCATATACTTCTTTATTAATCTCGTTTGCTTTGGCTAAATCTTGAGCTGCGCCTACTTCAGCTTGAATAAGGTGGTCGCAATGCACAGAGGAGGGAACAGCTACTTTTTTACGCCCTGCGGTCATAAATTGCAAAAGTGCCATTTGAGCAGTGGCATCTTGCATAGCTACACGGTCGGGGTTAAACTCTGCATAATCTTTACCACGAACGAAAGGCTTATCGATATCAGAGGCTAAATGTGCGTATAAAATTTTCTCGGCGAGCGTCATGGGTCTGCCTAACATTTTTTTAGCCGCATTTATGCGTGCAGGAAGTTTTGCATACACTTCCTTTATCATGTCCAAATTGAATATCATAGCTATTGCAAATATACAAACAAAATCAAGTATTAGTAATGTTATCTCAAAAAAGAGAGGGCTTTTACAAGTAGGTTAATTTAATCGCATTGAGGTAGTTACGTGCTTAAAGGTACTTTATTTACTTTGAATTTAATAATTCTCACTTGTTTTTATCTATTTTACACGTCTTAATCTCTTTTTATACTCAAATATTTGTTATTTTTGTAATATTATGCAATTTGCGATTGGGGAAGCCGTATTAGCTTTCTGGAAAGATGCAGGAGCTTATTTCATAGGAACTGTTGTAGAACAGAAAGATGAACAGTACTACGTAGTATTTTTTGACGGTGATCAAGGTTGGATACCTGGTTCCAAAATTAAGAAATTAGAAATCAAAGAGGGGGATAAAGTAATAGCAAGGTGGTCGGATGGAAAATACTA
Source organism: Bacteroidia bacterium (assembly GCA_025057675.1). Classification (GTDB taxonomy): domain Bacteria; phylum Bacteroidota; class Bacteroidia; order JANWVE01; family JANWVE01; genus JANWVE01. The sequence continues at coordinate 10,732 of JANWVE010000052.1, read as the reverse complement.
TCCAGGCAGAGTTGCCAAAGTAACAGGTGGAGCGTTTTATATTCACTTTGACGACGGTGATAAGGGTTGGACTTCGCTTGCGGGGATAGCCTCCAAGTAGTGCATATTTTTTGAGAGGGGAGTTTTTTTATTTTTTGGGCGTGTCCCTTCGCTGCGCTCGGGTCGGCGTGCTGCGGGCTGCGCTATCGCTTCGGTGCTACGCTTCGCTCCGCACCGTGCTGACGCACGCCCTCCGCATGCCTCACGCAAGAACCCTGTAACTATGCTAACTCCACTTATTCAAACATTAACCTTGTAAGTACCTGAAAATGAACATTAAACAAAGTAAAAATATATTTTAACTCTATAAAGCATTGAAAATCAACTGAAAATAAGGTAAAACTTCCGGATTAAAGGTTAAATAGTTATCAATAGTCTATCTATTCAAGGTTAAACCTTGTATATGTTTGAAAATGAATACAAAATAAGGTAAAGTGGGCGCAGTTAAAACAAGATACAAAAATTTAACCTTGTAAGTGTTTGACAATGAACATCCAACAAGGTAAAGCAAGAGTATGTATAAAAATGAGATAAAACATCAAAATATGGCTTTTGCGTGAGGCATGCGGAGGGCGTGCGTCAGCACGGTGCGGAGCGAAGCGCAGCACCGAAGCGATAGCGCAGCCCGCAGCACGCCGACCCGAGCGCAGCGAAGGGACACGCCCAAATAACCATCTAAAAACATCTTTTAATTCTAATAAAAGTTTGATTGTACAGAATATTGTTTATCTTTGCAGTGCTGTTGCACTGTGTTACTTATGGAAGTTAGGTGAAAATCCTACACTGTCGCGCAACTGTGATGAACGTCTATATTTCTGCACATTATGCCATTGTGTTTACCAAAGCATGAGAAGGCGTGCAGAGAAGTTCTCAGTCAGGATACTTGGTAACACAGGAGTACGTTCTGCTTCGCGGTCTGAGTAAGAAGTACAGTAACGCAATCACAAAAACAAAAACACGTGTAAAAATTACTAACACGTGCCAATGCGCTGCGTTACGTTATTTTCCTCTAACTGGATAAAAGAATGTACCACAGCTACTATGAATAAAGAATCATTTCAACTATGAAAAAAATACAGCATCTATTATGGGTACTCGCCTTTGGGCTTGTAGTATCCATTTCATCCACATCAAGCGCACAGGTTGTACTACAACACGTATACGTGTTAAATGAGGGTGCCTACGGTAAGGGGAATGGCAGTTTGACTAAAACTAACTACCCCACTTACAGCGCAAATACTATCCCCGTGAACAATCCAAGCAACTTTGGAACTTCACTATACATGGCTAACAACAAGCTCTACGCAGCGTACGACACAGTAGTTTACACTGTTAATCCCGTAAATATGCAAAAAATAGATAGTATTTTTATTGAAGGGGTTCGAGTTGCCAAAGTAAAAGATAGTATATTGTACGTAACCCGTGACACTCCTCCTTATTTTCAAGCTTATAGTCTTAATACAAAAATGCTTAAATGGAGTACCATAGGGTTAAAAGGGGCTTGTGAGGGTTTTACTATGATGCCTGGGAATAGAGCCGCCGTGTGTGTAAATGGATTTGGTACAGAAGATACATTAGCCATCATAAATCTATCTAATGGTACTATTATGCAACAATATGCCACAGCCTTAAACCCTCAGGATGTTTATTTACGCGGCACAAACTTACATGTTTTTTGTACTACTAATTTCACTAACTCCGCAATTACTACCATCAACTTAATATCCAGCACGATTAACACAGTAACAACAGGTCTAATCTCCTATGGGGGTATGACCGTAGATACCACTCTGCAAAGAATGTATTTTGTTGCTACTAACGGAAGTTTCACTACACCCAAATACTGGATAAAGCGCTTTGACCTCACAACAGAAACTTTAATATCAGGCAATACGATTGATACCGTATATACTGATGCAATCTATTCTATCTGCTACGATCACATCAATGAACAGTTTTTTTGTGGTATAACAGACTTTTTTAGCTTTGGAAAAGTTAATAGATACGATAAGTTCGGCAACTTGCAAGACTTCTTCACCACAGGTACGAGTCCAAGAAGTATCGTGTTACAACATGGTATAGGCACAACAATCTCTGAAAACAACCTAAATAATGAAAAACTCACGATATACCCTAATCCTGTTCAAGATATTTTGAATGTAGAGATTGATAGCCCTACTATTGTTCAAATATTTAATACCACAGGACAAAACATCAAAACATTGTTTTTGAACAAGGGGGTACATCAGATAGATGTTCATAATTTGCCTTATGGACTGTACTATCTAAGAACTGACAAAAGTGATACTAAGTTCTTAAAATTGGACTGATAATACAAGATAAGGTTTTTGGGCGTGTCCCTTCGCTGCGCTTCGGGTCGGCGTGCTACGGGCTACGCTATCGCTTCGGTGCTTCGCTGCGCTCCGCACTGCTGACGCACCCTTCGCATGCCTCACGCAGAACATTCTGCAAGTATCTTAAACCATCTATACTATATTCAACCTTGTAAGTAACTCAAAATAAGACAGAAACAAAATAAAACAAAACTACGCATAAAATAAGATAAAAACCCCAAAATTTAGGGTTAAATGCGTGAGGGGCATGGAGCATGCCCGCAAGGGCAGTACGAAGCGCAGCGAAGTACCGAAGCGTACGCGTAGTGCGGAATGCACCGACCCGAGCGCCAGCGAGGGGCACGCCCAAAAAAGTAAAACTATTTTTTAGACTTGATATAAAACGATAAAGTTTTTGGGCATGTCCTTGTGCGTTTCGCTGGCACTCATTGCCTACAAAGGACATAACCAAAAAATAAAGTTGAGAAATAATAAAACCCCTTGTATTTGTAAGTACAAGGGGGGTTTATGTACAAATCTAAGTGCTTCTTTTAGTTAATGGCTACTTTGAACTCATTTGTATTGCGGATGTTGTTACGGCGGAATTCAGGGTCTTTAGATGCCTTATCTTTAAGAGATGCATCTAATTTGCAAGCTTTTGATAAGTATTTAGCAACATCTGTTACGTTGTTCATTCGAGCAGCATTGATAGCTAAAAGATAGTTAGTCATAGCTGCAATTTTGTCAGTAGCGTCGGGTTGGAGGTTGTTTTCAGCTTCAAGAGCTTGTTTTGCGGAGTCATATCCTTTGGACAAAATACAAGCTAGTCCTTTGTTGTAGTTAGTAGTACGCACTTTAGGGTCTGCGGCACTAAAGGCAGCAATAGCTTGGTCATACTTACCTCTTTTGATGTATATACCTCCCATATTATAGTTAGCAGCCATAGATACCTCTCCGCTGGCGCCTTTGGCTTTATTGAAGTAATCCATAGCTTGTTTGTAGTCTTTCATATTTTTGGCTACTACCCCCAAGCCATTAAGAACCATAGGTTCGTTCTTTTTGAGCTGGTCTGCTTTTTCTAATAGCTGCTTTGCTGCGGTGTAAACTTGTTGCTTTGCTGCTGCGGGTTCATTAGACTCTGTAGCTAATTTAAGCATCCATGAAGCTAAGTTGTTGTACGCTCTCCAATCATTATTATAGACTTTAATATGCTGATTATACAGAGCGAATAAGTCTTTGATTTCTCCTTCGGTTAGTTCCGCGTCTGTGCCTACGGTACGACTGGCAATAGCATTCTGCATGTTATAGGCTTTTTGAGTGCCATCAAATAATTTGTTTTTGAGTTCGATTACTACTTTGGATTGGTCTTTAATAGCTTTTTCTTTTGCTGCACCTTTGAGTTTTGTATCTTCATTTATCGCTTTCAGTTTTGCTTCGGCTTCGGCTATTTGATTTACAAGGGCATTGTTATCATCCATGAGCCTCTTGAGTTCAGGATCTTGTTGGCAAGCGTTATATAGTTTAACCATGCGCTTGTAGTTGGTCAGTACATACATGGCTTCTTCTTTTTCAAGAGTAGAGTAATCTGCCTGACCATTTTTTACTTTCATTGCTTTTTCAGCCACTTGATAATCATTAGCAGGTAGGTTTTCAATTACGATAGTTACCTCACTGCGGCGTAATTTGGGATAGAACAGTTTTTCTAATTGAGGGTAGCTTTTTAGTTTTTGAATCTTGTCGTGCATTGCGTCTTTATCTCCGCCTTCTTTCAAGATTTGCTCTATTGCCGTTTTATCTGCTTCGGGTATATTAGTGTTTTTGTAGCCTGCTTCAAAATTAGCCCAGTCTTCTCCGCGTCCTTCGGGCTGACTAAAAACATTAAAGAAAGAACTGTCTTGGGCAGATGCGTATCCTATATTTTTGAACTGACCTTTTAACCAGCTAATCAATGTTTTAGCACGGTTTTCAGAAAGAGGTTGATTAACTTCACTTTGTTTTCCTTCGGGAGAGGCTGTGCCTGATACTTTTACCCCCACTATTTTACGTTTAACGCTGATATTATTTACGAACTTAACCAAGGTATCTGATTTCTCTTCATCTCTTCTAATGTTATACTTACCTTGGTCAAAAAACATTGCACTATTAACCTCTTCGGTTGTTGTTTTAGGACTGTAACTATGTTTTGCAAAAACAAGTTGGTCTCTGTCAATACCTAAATAGCAGGTAGTTACCATTCCGTATGCAATGACTATGTCTTTTGGTTGCTCTCCTTGCTTTTTCTTGCGGCGCGCTACCCCTTTCAACTCTAATGTACTGTATTCCATTTCAGGGGAGTATGCAAACACAAGTGTAGTATCTTTTTTGATGGGTACTTTTTTATTCATACCTTTAAACCATTTGAACCGTAATGAGTCAAATGTTTTACTTCCACTTGCGTATTTTAGAGTAGGAATCATGTAATAAGTTTGTTTCTTTTTGATAATCTTTTTAGGAACTAATGAGGCGCCAAAAGTGGTACGCACAGTATCTGCATGAACTTCCATCAAAGAGTCAGCAGGCACAGTGTAGCTTACTTTTTCCTTTTTTCTAGCTTCTTTGAGCATTTTCTTAACAGAACCGCATCCCGCAGTTCCTAAGCCCAATACTATTGCCAAAGGAAGGAAGAGATACTTACGTTTTGTTTTCATACTTGTTGTTTTAGTTAAATTTAGTAACACATTGTTAACTGTTTGCCGCAAAATTAAATAAGTTTGTTATAACACAAACACTTTGTAGTAAAAAATTCATTTTTTTATCTAAAAGATATGCTTTTGGAAGCAAGCAAATAAGCAAATCTAATTGCCAACCACTAAACCTAACCTTAATTCACTTTTAATTTTTAATACTGCTCGTGTAATAATGAGTTTGAAACGATAGAAATTAAGTATTGGGCTTATATTAGGTCTAAAAATAATTTTCTGGGCGTGTCCCTTCGCTGCGCTTCGGGTCGGCGTGCTACGGGCTAACGGTGCTACGCCCCACCCGCCCACCCCCTGGACAATGGTTAAAGAGTAGGCAGGGGGCTTCGCACCGTGCTGACGCACGCCCTCCGCATGCCTCACGCAAGCGGCTGATAAGCTAAGTCTACTTACACAAAATGTAATCTTGTAAATAACTGATAATCAAGATTAAACAAGATAAAACTGAATCTTAACCTTGTAAATTATTGAAAATCAATTGAAAATGAAGTAAAAATTGGGTATTCAAGGTTAAAATGTTATCAAAAATCCATGCGTTCAGGGTTTAACTTTGTATATACTTGAAAATCAATACTAAACAAGGTAAAATAATCGGTAATTAAAAGTAAGGTAAAAAATTTTGACCTTGTAAATATTTGTCAATATCAAAGAAGGTAAAGCAAAGGTATATATAAAAACAAGGTAAAACATCAAAATACTGTGTGCGTGAGGCATGCGGAGGGTGCGTGAGCAGTGCGTAGCGTTAGCGTAGCACCGAAGCGAAAGCGCAGCCCGCAGCACGCCGACCCGAGCGCAGCGAAGGGACACGCCCAAAAATACATACACTTTACATAAAACATCACTTTTTAAGCTTCCATACCTGAACTTTACGTACTTTTGCATTAAAAAATAATAGCGCGTGAGATATCATCTACTATTGATTGTTTTATTTGGAGGGATATTTTTTCAAGGCATAAGTCAAGAAAAATATGTATATTGTATTCAAAAAGCCCAAGATAAAATTATATTAGATGGCAAAATTACCGAAGAGTCTTGGAAAATTGCCCAAAAAGCTACCGATTTTTGGCAGTCCTTTCCGTATGACACGAGCTATTGTAAATCTAAAACTGTGGCTATGATGACATACGACCAGGACTTTTTATACGTAGGTGCTATTTGTTATGACTCCTTGCAAGGAGAGTATGTAGTCCAATCTTTGAAACGTGATTTTTCATATCCTCGTACGGATGCTTTTGCTGTGTATTTAGACCCTTTATGTGATAAAACAAATGGCTTTAATTTTACGGTAAGTCCTTATAATGTGCAGCGCGAAGGTATTCTCAACGATGGAGGAGGTATGGGCGTTACCACCAGTTGGGACAATAAATGGTACTCTCAAACTACTATCGAACCTGGTAAATGGATGGTAGAAATGGCTATTCCCTTCAAAACTCTTCGCTACAAAACGGATAGAAAAACGTGGCGCGTAAATTTCTCCCGTAACGACCTAAAACGTAATGAAAATGGGGCATGGCATCCTGTGCCTCGCCAATTTAACATCGCTCATTTAGCTTACACAGGCGTTTTAGAATGGGATACCTATCCACCCACCCCAGGGGCAAATGTAGTCTTGATTCCTTACGGAATCATCCGTGCGGAACAGGACTACCAGAATAAAACTACCCTCCAAATAAAACCCAATACAGGCTTAGATGCCAAAGTAGGTATCACCCCTTCATTAAACTTAGACCTAACCTTCAATCCTGATTTTTCCCAAGTAGAAGTAGATAGACAAGTAACAAACCTAAGCCGTTTTACCTTGTTTTTTCCTGAACGTAGAAATTTTTTTTTAGAAAACAGCGATTTATTTGAACGGTTTGGATTTTCTAAAATTCGCCCTTTTTTCTCGCGCAATATTGGCTTGTATAATGGAAAAGTAGTTCCCATTATCGCAGGCGCAAGATTAAGCGGAAAGGTCAATCAAAACTGGCGCATAGGCGCTATGACTATGCAAACCGAAGGTATGCGAGAACTGCAATTAAATAGCTACAATTACAGTGTTTTTGCATTACAACGTAAAGTATTTGAGCGTTCTAACATAGCTGCTATTTTAGTCAATAAACAAGCCTTAGAAGGTTCAGAAGTACAGTATGCAAAATATAATCGTTTAGCAGGAATAGACTACAATTTAGCTTCAAAAGATGGCAAATGGCAAGGTAAATTGTTTTATCATCACACTTTTTCACCAAATAATAAAGCACGTGACCAAAATGCACACGCTAGCTGGATTATGTATAACACTCGTAAAGTCCAAGCCCATTGGAATCACGAATTTGTAGGAAACAACTACAACGCCGAAGTAGGGTTTGTACCTCGTAAAAATTATGTTCGTTTAGAACCTATGGTATATGTGTATTTTTATCCCAAGAGCAAATGGGTAAATAACTTTAATTTTGGGCTGTATTCAGATATGTATTTTGATAGAAAAGGTAATTTTTTGGATAGAATTATTCGTTTAAGTCATGTTACGAATTTTCAAAGTAGTGCCCATGTAGATATTTCTGCGGAGGATATTTATACGTATTTATTTTTTCCTTTTGACCCCAGTGGTACGAATAGTAAGCCTTTGCCTATTGGAGGGTATTACTATAAGCAAGCAAATGCAAGTTTTACTTCTAATTTTAGAAAAACTTTTTCGTACAGTGTTTCAAGTGCATACGGGACGTATTTTATCGGGCATAAGTGGACTTCTACGGGAGAGATAAATTATCGTTGGCAGCCATATACGGCGTTTGGCTTAAAAGCGGATTTTAATCGGATAATGCTACCCAGACCTTATAGTTCCGTGGATTTAATTTTGGTAGGTACTACGGTAGAAATTACTTTTACTAACAATTTATTTTTTACTACTTTTTTGCAGTATAATACGCAGCTTAATAATATGAACATCAATTCTCGGTTGCAGTGGCGTTTTAAGCCGATGTCAGATTTGTTTATTGTTTATACGGACAATTATGCCACACAGAATCTTGCGGTTAAAAATAGGGCATTAGTGGTTAAATTGACATATTGGTTAAATGTATAGCATATTTTTTGACTATGAGGTTTTTCAATAATATGATTATGAGGTTTTATTTTTTTATGGGCGTGTCCCTCGCTGCGCTTCGGGTCGGCGTGCTGCGGGCTGCGCTGCGCTTCGGTGCTGCGCCCCACCCGCCCACCCCCTGGGCAAGGGTAAGAGAGTGGGTGGGGGCTTCGCACTGTGCTAACGCACACCCTTCGCATGCCTCACGCGGCTGGCTATTTACTTACTTTGCGGTAGCAGTCGTATTTTGGTTATATTCTGCAGTGGGATTAGCGCAGCAAAAAAGTGAGGAGGTGCCCAGTAAAGTTCATATAGACCATGCGGATAGGTTAGAATTTATCAAAAATGTAGAGAGTGTGCGTAAGTTGATAGGGGAGGTTCGTATGCATCAAGACACTACGACTATTTTTTGTGATTCTGCTTATCAGTATGTAGATAGGAATTTTGTAGAGGCGTACAGTAACATTCGGATTATATCGGGTAGAGTAACCATTACGGGGGATAAGTTACAGTATGATGCCAATACTAAAACTGCGGATATTTTTGGGAATGTTGTATTGTATGATGGTTCTACTTATTTGTACACGCCGCATTTGCAGTATGAGGTTAATACGCATGTAGGCAAGTATTTTGAGCGGGGTAAAATTGTCAATGCGAATGATAGTTTAATTTCCAAGCATGCCACTTACAACACGGATACACGTTGGGCTGAATTTAGGGGAGATGTAAGATTATATTCGCCCGATTACAAAGTAAACACTGATGCTTTGGATTACAACACAGACACGCAGGAAGCAAATTTTAGTACAAAAACTCGTATTTTTAATGACAGCAGTGATATAGTGTGTGATAGGGGTACATATTATACTTCGCAGCGCAGAGGTAGTTTGCATGGGAGAGTAATTATGCAGGATAAAGAATATGTAATTCAGGGGGATTCAGTTTATTTTTCTAAATTAGACAACATAGGCGAGGCGTTTAGGAACGTTCATGTATTGAGCAAGGACAGTAATGTACATATATTTGGTCAGTATGCAAAAATAGATGACTTTCACAAGTACACTTATGTTACTCGGAAGGCTTATACGATGTACAAAATAGAAAAGGATACGCTTTATATTACTGCGGATACTTTATTAGCCAAGCAAGATAGCTTAAAAAAACGCTACATTTATGCGTATCATAAGGCAAAGTTGTATAAAAAAGATTTTCAAGCCATCGCGGATACGTTACTTTATCATAGAGATGACTCTGTATTTTACTTTATTGAAAGTCCTGTATTGTGGTCAGAGAATAACCAAATCACAGGCAAAAACATTATTGTGTATCTCAAAAACAAACAGTTAGACTCTATTACTATTACTCAGAAGGGGTTTATTGTGCAGCAGGAAGATAGTGTCAAATACAATCAGCTAAAAGGGCGTTTAATTCAAGTAAAACTCAAAGAAAATAAGATACAACGCATGTTTGTGTCGGGTAATAGTGAAAGTTTGTATTATGTATTCAAAGAGAATAACACGTTAAGCGGCATGAATTATATTCTTTGTAGTGAAGCGGATTTTTATTTTGAAGACAACCGTCCAAGTACAATTAAATTTTTTAACCAACCCGATGGCACTTTTTACCCACCTAAGCAAATTACGAGAGAAAATGCTATTTTGAAAGATTTTAAGTGGTACTCTCAGTTAAGACCCTGTAAAAAAGATATAATTTCTCCGTAGATAGATTTGTATATGACGAAAAAGCTTACCTTTGCAAACCGTTACAAAATCTTAACCTTACAGCCTTATGTTAGAAAAACTGTATAAGTGGTTCGGTAAAACCCCTATGATTGGCAGACCCATCACGCTGGCTTACATTGGTAAGCGCGCTAAAGATTGTATCCAAAAAAATAAGGATATGAAATTAGACGCAGAAACCTCTAAATTAGCAGGCAAAGAATTAGAAACTGCCATAAAAAATCAATGCCGAGAACTATTCAAGAAAGAAATTCAGCCCATTGTAGACGAAAATGGCTTGCCTGAGGAGGTTGTAAAACCTGTGAGAGATAAATTTATTGAAGAACTCTCCAAGGAACTCTCTAAACGCACTATGGCACAAGTTACAGAGAAAAAACCTGAAAACCAAACAGATAAAAAAGACGAGAATACTACTTCTAATAGTTAAGTTTCTCAAAAATATATCTTACTTATCCTTTCAATTGAGTACATATTTTATCTTGCAAATATGTCTCAAATTTTGCTTAACATGTATCATAAGGGGTATAATAGTAGAATAAATACACGGTTAATATTTTGAGATTTTTTGCGGATGTATTTTATCTGTCAAATGATAATGATTTTCAAAGTCAGCTTTATTTTTTGGGCGTGTCCCTCGCTGCGCTCGGGTCGGCGTGCTGCGGGCTGCGCTATCGCTTCGGTGCTGCGCTTCGCTACGCACTGCTCACGCACCCTCCGCATGCCTCACGCAAATCGTATTTTGATGTTTTACCTCATTTTTATACATATTCTTGCTTTACCTTGTTTGATGTTGATTATCAAATACTTACAAGATTAAAG
>JANWVE010000051.1 GCA_025057675.1 Bacteroidia bacterium | reverse complement strand
GCAGCACCGTTAGCCCGCAGCACGCCGACCTTGCTTGCATGAGCGCAGCGAAACGCAAGCAAGGACACGCCCAAAAAATAAACTATCAAATCAACATGTATCTCAAAACAATAAAAAAGCAAATGAAATACACTAAACCTCTTCCTTGATAATTCTATTTTGATTTAACTTTGTTGCATGAAAAAGCAAATTATTATTGTATTTAATTTGTTACTTTATGGATTTAACCTTGTTTTTGGACAATATGACACCCTAAAAGTAGCTAGCGTAGGGGATATTATGTTCCATGAAGGACAGTACCAAACCGCACAAATAGGTAACACAGGTAAATATAACTTTGAACCTTCTTTTAGACATGTAAAACCTATATTCAAAAAATACGATTTAGTAATAGGTAATTTAGAAACTACTTTAAGCCCAATACCCCCTTTTTCAGGTTATCCTCAATTTGCCAGCCCCGATACCATTGCTTATTTCTTGAAAGAAGCAAACTTTAATTTTATTGTTACCGCTAATAACCATTGTTTAGATAGAGGTCCTAAGGGACTTATATACACAAAGCGCGCCTTAGAACGGAATAGTCTTGCTACCACGGGTACTTTTTACAACCAAGAAGATAGAGATAAAAATTACCCTTTCATTTGGCAAAAAGACAATTTCACGATTGCTATACTGAATTGTACCTACGGAACAAATGGCATGCCTATTACTCCTCCTGTACAAACTAACTTGATAGATACTATTCAAATACTTAAAGACCTTGAAAAAGCTAAACTCTCTAACCCTGATGCCATAATTTTAGCTATTCACTGGGGCGATGAATATCAACTTTTTCCTAATGCTTTTCAAAGAAAAATAGCCAACTTTGCTTTTAGAAATGGGGTAGATATTATTTTGGGTTCACATCCTCATGTGTTACAGCCTTTAGAAAAGCAGGAAGTACTTTATCAAGGTAAAAAGAAAACTGGTTACGTGATTTACTCATTAGGTAATTTCATTTCAAATATGCGCGGTGAGACGCCCCGCTGGCGATATACAGAGGGTGGAGTCATATTTACTTTTGAAATACTGAAACACAAAGAAAGTGGTACTATTTCTTTTCAAAAATTCAGGTACATTCCTGTTTGGGTATGGCAAGAAAATCAAGGGTTACCAGGTGCAAATTTTCAACTTCTACCCTGTGCTAAATACGAATTTGATAGTAAAAATCTCCGCTTAACTGACTACGATAAACGCCACATCAAACAATTTTTATCCGATACGCGAAAACATTTAGATAACCGCGAACTAGACTTTGTAGAGCAAAGACTAAATGACTAAGCTATTCAGACTTAAAGAGTGGTTAAAGTATCAGATTTTTGCTGACACGGTCTATAATATTCACTCTCCTTTTTTGTTTGATTTTTGGCAGAATGTTATTCAAGCTGCGTACAAAGACGACCTTTATTCAACAATCATTTTACCTATTTTGAGGGGTTTTTATATGGACAAAAGTTATATCCAAAAGTACGATTTAGGTACAGGCAAATCAAAGGGAGTGGAGAGGGTTTCTTATGTAGCAAAAACCTCATCTATTCGGGCTAAATATGGGCATATTCTGCATCAGACGGTACGATATTTCAAGCCCCGAATAATGATAGAATTAGGTACTTGTTTAGGTATTAGTACAAGGTATTTGTATCATAGTTTTGAGGGCGAGCATTTTTATAGTATAGAGGGGTCTCCGCAGCGTTTATCTTTGGCAAGAACTCATTTATTTGAGTTAGATACAAAAAAATTCACTTTATGTCAGGGTGATTTTGATACTGTTTTGCCTATTTTACTTGAAAAACATCCAAACATTGACCTTGCTTTTATAGATGGGAATCATACTTTTCGATCTACCCAGCGATATTTTAATCTCATTTTACCGTGCAGCCATGCTAATACCGTGCTTATTTTTGATGACATTCATTGGTCGAGGGATATGTACAAAGCTTGGGAGTATATTTGCACGCATCCAAAAGTAACTCTTACTTTGGACTTATTTCAGATAGGTATCTGTTTTTTTAATTCTGATTTAAGTAAGCAGCGTGTTATTTTGAGGTATTAAGATTAAGATTTTTTGGGCGTGTCCCTCGCTGCGCTTCGGGTCGGCGTGCTGCGGGCTAACGGTGCTACGCCCCACCCGCCCACCCCCCTGGTTATGGGGTTAAGGGCGTAAGCGAGGGGCTTCGCACCAAGCCTGATGGCTTGCCCTTCGCATGCCTCACGCATGTAGCTTTTGGATGTTTTACTTTGTTTTTGTACCTGTGTTTGTTTTACCTTGCTTAATGTTGATTATCAAATGCTTACAAGATTAAAATTTTTTATCTTGTTTCAAATGTTGTTACTTTACTTTGTTTTATATTGATTTTCAAGTATATACAAAGTTAAATTTGGAATACATGGACTTTTTACCACATTTTAACCTTGATTAATTACCTTTTACTTTATTTTCAATTGATTTTCGGTCAGTTACAAAGTTAAGTTTTCTTTTTATTTTGATTAGAATTGATTATCAAGCACTTACGAGATAAAGGTTTAAGTAAATGTAGTTAGCATACTTGCTGCTTGCGTGAGGCATGCGGAGGGTGCGTCAGCAGTGCGAAGCACCGAAGCGATAGCGCAGCCCGCAGCACGCCGACCCGAGCGCAGCGAGGGACACGCCCTGAAAAATTAAAAATAGTTCTCTATTGCAATTTATTGAATTTTGTTGTGTATTCTTAAAAATTTCAGGATGGCTTTGCATATGCTAACGTAAGCTTTGTCAAAAATTGTGAGTGTAGCCCTACTCGGACTACACTCTTGGTGCTTGTTCATTGGTAAATTGCTTGCTTTACTCAGCTCCTCCGCCACTATTTGCCACTGCTTGGTTAGCTTTTTTCTTTTTACGGCGTGTCTTCTTAGATACAGGTTTTTCTGCTTTTGCTTCTTTGAGTTTGCTTTCTACAAGGTCATTAAAATCTACGAATTCAATCATTGCCATATCTGCCTTGTCGCCTGCTCTAAAACCCATTTTCAAAATACGGAGGTATCCCCCATTCCTATTCAAAACCTTAGGACCTATGATAGAAAAGAGCTCTTTTACACTTTTTTTGTTTTGTAAATAGCTAAATACAATCCTGCGGGAGTGGGTAGTGTCATTTTTTGATTTAGTTACAAGAGGTTCGAGATATCTACGTAGTTCTTTGGCTTTTGCTAATGTAGTGATAATTCGCTTATTTAAGATAAGAGATGATGCCATATTGCTCAGCATAGCGCTGCGGTGCGCACGAGTGCGTCCGAGTGCATTTATTTTGTTACCATGTCTCATAGTAATTCCGTTTTTATTAGTTTAGTTAATCTTCATCTAACTTGTACTTAGAAACGTCCATACCAAAGCTCAATCCTTTCTCGGCAATAAGTTCTTCTAGTTCATGGAGAGACTTTTTGCCGAAGTTTCGGAATTTGAGCATATCGTTGATGTCATATTGAACTAGGTCACCGAGGGTCTTGATGTCTGCGGCTTTCAAGCAGTTGTAAGCACGCACAGACAAGTCTAAATCCGCTAGACTAGTTTTAAGCAGCTTCCGCATTTGATGATAAGTTTCGTCGATCTCTTTCTTAACCTCGGTTTTTTCACTGTATAATTGAATGTTTTGGTCAGAGAAGAGCATAAAGTGCCTAATGAGTATATTGGCGGCTTGTTTGAGGGTATCTTCGGGGTGGATAGAGCCATCTGTAGTGATTTCTATGATCAATTTTTCGTAATCTGTTTTCTGCTCCACGCGGGTATTTTCTACCTCATATCGTACATTTTTAATGGGTGTATGAATTGAGTCAATAGGAATGATACCAATAACTTGTTCGCCTTTTTTGTTCTCCTCTGCGGGTACGTATCCTCTGCCTTTTTCTACGGTAAGTTCTATGTCAAAAGCAGCTACGCTCGGGTCCATTTCACAAATGAGATGGTCAGGGTTAAGTACTTCAAAAGCAGAGGTAGCTTTAGCTATATCCTTGCCTGTAAATGTAGATTGATTTTTTACCTTGACAGTTATCTTCTCATTTGTATGGGTAATAGGTTTTAAGCGTATTCCTTTGAGATTAAGAATCATCTCTGTTACATCTTGTACTACCCCTGGTATAGAAGAGAACTCATGCTCTATCCCTGGTATGCGTATAGAAGTGAAGGCGTATCCTTCTAGTGAGGAGAGTAATACCCTGCGAAGTGCATTACCAATAGTAATGCCGTATCCTTTTTCTAGTGGTTCAAAGGTGAAACGACCTTCAAAGTCGTTTGCTTTTTCCATTACCACATTTTGAGGGATTTGAAAATTATCAAATATTCCCATGGTATGCAAAATATGTTTGTTTAATGTAATTTGACAAACTTGTTAGACTTGTAAGATATAAAAGGGGGTTATTTTGAATATAACTCAACAATCAGCTGTTCGTTAATTTTCTCAGGAATATCAGCACGTTCAGGGTAAGCGAGGAATGTCCCTTTGTAATTAGCTTTGTCTACTTGTAGCCATGAATATCGCTTATTGCCTGATTGTTTAATTGCAGTATTGACCACTTCTAGCGGTTTACTTTTCTCTCTTATTTCTACAATATCCCCTGGTGATAAACTATATGAGGGAATGTTCACTACCTCGCCATTTACACACACGTGCTTATGCGTAACTAACTGGCGAGCTGCTCTGCGAGTGGGTGCAAAACCCATGCGAAAGATAGTATTATCTAATCTTGCTTCAAGCAGCTTCAAAAGATTTTCCCCTTTAATTCCTTTTTTACGTGAAGCCTTTTTGTACAAATTACGAAATTGTCTTTCCAATAAGCCGTAGGTGTATTTTGTCTTTTGTTTTTCTGCTAATTGTGCAGCATATTCTGAAGACTTTGATTTTTTAGTACGACCATGTTGTCCTGGTGGATAGCTTTTTCTCTCCAAGCTTTTGTCAGGACCGAATATAGGGTCCCTAAAACGTCTTGCCACCTTAGATATAGGTCCTGTGTATCTTGCCATAATATGATATTATTAAAATGTTAGTACTTTGTTGAATTATACTCTACGTTTTTTAGGTGGTCTGCAACCATTATGTGGTATAGGAGTAATGTCATAAATCATGTTAATTTCTACGCCAGCGCTTTGTACTGCGCGAATGGCGGCTTCTCTACCTGCACCAGGGCCTTTTACATATACATCTGCTTTGCGTAGCCCTAAATCATAGGCTTCTTTTACGCAAGCCGTAGTAGCGACTTGGGCAGCGTAAGGAGTGTTCTTTTTTGAACCTCTAAAATTCATCTTTCCCGCAGATGACCATGATATTACTTCCCCATTCATATTAGTAACAGAGATAATAATATTGTTGAAGGAAGCTTGTATATGTACCTGTCCTTCTGCTTCTACTTTGACAACTCTTTTCTTTCCTTTTTCTTTGGTGGATTTGCTCATACGTCCTTTTATTTTTTAGCTGTAGCTTTTTTCTTTCCTGCAACGGTTTTCTTTTTACCTTTTCTGGTTCTAGCATTGGTGCGTGTGCGCTGACCTCTTACGGGCAGACCTTTACGATGCCTTATACCGCGATAGCAGCCGATATCCATCAAACGTTTGATGTTCAATTGTACTTCGGCGCGAAGTTCGCCTTCTACTTTGAGGTTATTTGTGATATACTCACGGATTTTTGTTTGTTCTTCGTCTGTCCATTCTGATACTTTTTTGTCAAAATGGATCCCTAGCTCTGATAGAATTTTCCTTGCGGTAGAGCGACCTATTCCGTAAATGTAGGTCAAGCCGATTTCACCGCGCTTGTTTTTGGGTAAATCAACTCCTGCTATACGTGCCATATTCTTTTATCCTTGTCTTTGTTTATAACGGGGATTTTTTTTGTTAATAACGTACAACTTTCCTTTTCTCTTTACGATTTTACAGTCTTCACTTCGTTTTTTTATTGCTGAACGAACTTTCATATCCACTATTTTTATTTTGGGACTGCAAATATAGAGAATTTTTTATAAACCGTATAAAAAATCATTTTTTGTTTCTCTTAATGAGATTTACGCCTAAGCAAAAACAGGCTACTTCTCTTACCAAGCACACACTCTGACGAGATAAATTTTATTTATTTTTTTTGGGCGTGTCCCTCGCTGCGCTCGGGTCGGCGTGCTGCGGGCTACGCTATCGCTTCGGTGCTTCGCACTGCTGACGCACCCTCCGCATGCCTCACGCAGCAGCCTTTGGATGTTTTACTTTATACATCTCTTTGCTTTACCTTATCTAATGCTCATTATCAACTACTTACAAAGTTAAAATTTTTTACTTTGTTTGAACTACTGTTATTTTATCTTGTTTTGTATTCATTTTCAAGCATGTACAAGGTTAAACCTTGAATACATGGACTTCTTGTATCCCTTTTACCTTGATTTTCCAAGTTTTACCTTATTTTCAATTGATTTTCAAAGATTTACAAGTTTAAGCTTTGTTTTTTACTTTGTTTAGGGTTCATTTTCAGATACTTACAAGATTACGTTTTGAATAGATGGGATTAGTATACTTGCTGCATGCGTGAGGCATGCGGAGGGCAAGCCGTCAGGCTTGGTGCGAAGCCCCTCGCCCACTCTCTCACTCTTGCCCAGGAGGTGGGCGGGTGGGGCGCAGCACCGTTAGCCCGTAGCACGCCGACCTTGCTTGCATGAGCGCAGCGAAACGCTCACAAGGACACGCCCAAAAAAGTAATAAATACTAAACACACTTTACTGCTATCGCTTCTCATAAAAGTTCGTAAAATTGCATATAATAAAGTATGAAAGCCATTTTAGCCTTTGTTAGCTTTTTCATCAGTCTTTTTACGTTTTGCCAAATAGATTACAACGTAGAAATCTTGGAGATAGCCAACCAATATCCTGATGGAGGAGGCTATCAATGGTCAGGTACAGGGTGCCCTGAAAATATATTCCATAAAAATCAGCTTATTATTAGTAAAAGTGCCACCAACACCACTTACTGCTGTGGATTTACATTTGCTGTAGTAATGAAACTATTCCAAAAACACAACCTAATTGAGGAAAAAACAGTCCCTGAAATCAAAAAATTTCAACAAGAGTGGTATGCGGCTACACCCCAAAGCGCAGAGAAACAAGCAGTTACTGCACTTACTCATATAGGCTTAGGCAAAGAAGTTCGTTTTCAAGAAGCCAAAGCAGGTGATTTTGTACAGTTTTGGCGCGGTAAAACAGGACATTCCGCTATATTCAAAAGCTGGATTATCAACTCAAACGGAGATACCATAGGAATTCACTACCGCAGCACACAAAAATCTACCAACGGCATAGCAGATAATAAAGAATACTTTGAAGGAATAGAGGTAGAAGGAAGAAAAGGAGAAATTATCAGAAAAAGAACATATTTTGCCCGAGTTACAAAGTAAAATCTTTCAAACAAGGTAAAGAATACTTTTTTGCTTATTTTTGTGCTATGACTAATCGCAGAAATTTCTTAAAAACAGGTACTATTGCCACTGTAATAGGTACTAGCTTGGTAACTTCCTTCGTACAAACCGCAGAGGCAAAAATATTAGGGGAAGATGAACCTAATATCACTGACGATAATGGAAAGTTTATTCTGCCTAAGCTCCCCTATGCCTATGCGGATATGGAACCCAACATTGATGCCGAAACTATGGAAATTCATCATACTAAGCATCACCAAGCCTACGTAGATGGATTAAATAAAGCAGAAGAAGAACTCAAAAAAGCACGTGAAAATAATGACTTTACTCTGGTCAAACACTGGAGCAAAGAGTCTGCTTTTCATGGTGCAGGGCATTTTTTACATACTTTATTTTGGTTCGGCTTAGCCCCTACTAAAACTGCTAAACCTACCCCTTCAGCTAATCTACTCAAAGCCATAGAAAAAGACTTCGGCACTTTTGACAAGTTCAAAGCACACTTTATTGCCGCAGCCACTGCAGTAGAATCTAACGGATGGGGTATTTTAGCTTATCAACCTTTTGGTAAAAAATTAGCTATTTTACAAGCAGAGAAACATCAAAATCTCTCACAAATGCAAGCTATACCTATTCTTTGCTTGGATGTATGGGAGCATGCTTATTACCTCAAATATCGCAACAAACGAAAAGACTACGTAACTAACTTCTTTAACATTATCAATTGGGAGGTAATTGACCGCAGACTTGAAAAAGCCAAAAAATTTTAATCCCTTATTTGTATGAATATCAGATGTGTATCAGTCTTTTGCTGGATATATTTTACCTTGTTTTTATATGCAGGGAATGACAAGGGTATAGCAGGGGCAAGGATGATAGGCTTAGCAGGGGCTAATACAGCTATACGCAAAGATGTGTGGGCAGGATATAATAATCCCGCATCGGTAGCAGGAATAGACAAATACGCATTCGGAGCTGGTTTTGAACGTAGGTTTCTATTACAAGAACTACAATATGCACAACTCACAAGTGCTATTCCTGTTCAAAAATCAACTTTTATAGGCACTGCATCCACCTTTGGCTTTGATTTATACCGAGAAACTTCTGTCAGTCTGGGTTGTGCTAGAACGTTCTATGAAAAATATCATGCAGGTGCAAGTCTGCAAATTCATAACACAGCCATAGGAGAAAATTATGGAAGTGCTTATGCTTATACTCTGCAAATGGGCATGCAAATCAATCTTTCTCAAAAAGTAGTATTAGGTGCAGATGTGTATAATTTAACTCGTAGCTCAATAGGTAGGCAGTTCAGGGAGCGTATTCCCACAGTGTACAGCGTAGGTGTATCGTATCAACCCAATAAAAACTGCTTAATTACTACTATGGTGGATAAAGATGTGCTTTTCAAACCAAGGTGGCGTGCGGGTATTGAATACACTTTTTTCAAAGTACTTTTTGCTCGGATAGGGGCTTCTACCAGCCCTGACATGATTTATGCAGGCGTCGGATTTTTACACAAAGGTTTTGGGATAGATTTAGCCATGAGTTATCACACTTATTTAGGTTTTACTCCTAATCTCTCTCTTCGTTTAGAAATTAACCGCAAAAGTAAAGAAAATGGACTACCTTCTCAACCTTGACAATTCTAAATTATTTGTCAAACTCAATTTGATACACTAGGTTTTTATTTTTTTATTTTGGGCGTGTCCCTTCGCTGCGCTTCGGGTCGGCGTGCTGCGGGCTACGCTATCGCTTCGGTGCTACGCACTGCTCACGCACCCTCCGCATGCCTCACGCAAAAACCTTAGCAGGTCGGCAAAGTTTATTTATTCAAAGCTTTATCTTGTAAGTACCTGATAATGAAGATCAGACAAGGTAAAAAAATACTTTAACCCTGTAAATTGTTGAAAATCAATTGAAAATAAGGTAAAACTTGTGTATTCAGGGTTAAAAAAGTGTGTAAAATTGACGTGTTCAAGGTTTAACCATGTACATGCTTGAAAATCAATGTAAAACAAGATAAAATGAGCATAGTTAAAACAAGGTAAAAAATCTTAACCTTGTAAACATTTGATAATCAACGCCCAACAAGGTAAAGCAGTAAAGCAAAGATAGGTATAAAAACCAGGTAAACATCCAAACGCAGCTTGCGTGAGGGATACAGAGCATGCCGTTAGGCAGTGCGGAGCGTGAGCGTAGCACCGAAGCGAACGCGTAGTGCGCAGTAGCCCGACCCGAAGCGCAGCGAAGGGACACGCCCAAAAAACAAATAAAATTTAAGCATTGAGCATTCTATTTTGATTGAGTATTCTACTTTGCGTAAAAGAAAGAATAGATTCAACGTAAAAACTCTTTGTAGCTATCAATAATACAAAATCATTTACTTTTGTTATGTGGAGAAATTGTATTTATTAGCGCTTCAAAATATACACGGTATAGGACCTGTTAGAGCAAAAAGTCTTATTGCTTATTGTGGAAGTGCAGAGGCTATTTTTCGCTTATCTCAACAAAAACTGCTCAAAATTCCGAATATCGGAGAACAGACTGCAAAATTGATTGTAGGTGGGACATCGTTGAGAGACGCTGAGTCAGAACTTCATTTTTGCGAGAAAAATAATATAGAGGTCATTAGCTGCTATGAACAAAATTATCCGAATTTACTTAAACAGATTTCAGACTCTCCTATAATTTTATTCAAAAAAGGAAACCTGAACTTGAACCAAAAAATGGCAATAGCAGTAGTAGGAACGCGAGACTCTACACATTATGGTAGAAGTATTACTGAAAAATTCGTATTTGCTTTTGTGCAAGCTAATTTGAACATAGTAAGCGGGCTAGCCGTAGGAATTGATATTACAGCACACAAAGCAGCATTACATCATAAAGGAACTACCACTTGTGTATTAGCACATGGTTTAGACAGGATTTATCCTCCACACCATAAAAGCGTTGCAGAGGAGATATTACTAAATGGTGCTTGGCTATCTGAATATCCCTCAAAAACAAAACCCGATGCTGTAAACTTTCCTGAACGTAATCGGATTATTGCAGGAATGTGCGTAGCTACCTTAGTAGTAGAAGCACGTCCTCGTGGCGGTGCTTTAATTACAGCAAGATTAGCATTTAATGAAAACCGTGAGGTATATGCTATACCTGGCGATGTAGAACGCCATAGTGCCAAAGGTACAAATGAACTTATTAAGCAAAATATTGCTAAATTAGTTACAGAACCCGAAGATATCCTTGCAGACCTTAACCTTGTGCAAGTAATGAAAAAAGAAACCTCAAACAAGCCTTTACTACCTTTAACGCCCGAAGAGCAACAAATTATCCGATTGCTACAAGATAAGGACTGCGTGATAGATGAATTATTATTAAAAACGGACATTCCCCCAGGTAAATTATTTTCTCTTTTGTTAGATATGGAATTTAAGGGTTTAGTGATACAGCTACCGGGTAAAAAGTTCAAGTTATTGTAATTGATTTTTTATTTTAGGCGTCTCTTTACCCACATCAAGGCAGTGCGGAGCGTTAGCGCAGCACCGCAGCGAAACGTAGTGCGGAATGCCCCGACCCGAGCGCAAGCGAGGGGCACGCCCCAAAAAGTAAAATTATCTTTTAGACTTGATATAAAATACATCTATCAGCAACCCGAAAACCGTTTTTTATTCTTGGATATTCACACCATTACACCCACAGATATCATTCATACTAACTAAAATGTCAACTATATTGAGTATTAGACAAGGTTTTTTATTTTAGTCATCAGTTATGAGCAAACAAAAAATAGGTTTATACTTTGGTTCATTTAATCCTATTCATGTAGGACATCAGATTATTGGAGAAACTATTTGTAATGATGCTAATTTAGACCAAGTTTGGTACGTTGTTAGTCCGCAGAATCCATTCAAATCTAGTCATCAACTTTTGCATGAATTTGACCGTTTTGACATGGTAGAAGCTGCGTTGACGCAAAACCCGAAGCTAATTGCATCAGACGTTGAATTTCATCTGCCTAAACCCTCCTACACCATAGATACAGTAGAATTTTTACAACAAAAGCATCCTAACTATGAATTTTATTTGATAATGGGCGAGGATAATCTACACGGATTTGAACGATGGAAACGCTATCAAGATATATTAGAAAAGTGCTTTTTATTAGTATTTCCTCGCCCAAATAGTCAGAGAACTATTTTTCATACACATCCCAAAGTACATTTGATTGAAGCACCAGATATGAACATCTCTTCTACATACATTCGTCAGCGCATAAAACAAAGAAAAAGCATCAAGTATTTAGTCCATGACGCTGTTTTAGAAATCATTGACAAAAACGGATACTATCTGTAATCTCAAAAATGTGTAACTCAAAAAAATATTTTACTTTTGCAACTAATGCATAAAACATTTTTTTACCTCATTTTCCTATTCGGAATATTCTCCTATCATTCAGCACAAAGTTACAAAGGTTTAGAACGCCCTAAGTTAGTAGTAGGTATTATTATTGACCAAATGCGATATGATTTTTTGTATCGTTACTGGGGAAGATACCAAGATAATGGGGGTTTCAAGCGTTTAATTACGCAAGGTTATTCTTGTGAAAACACACACTATAACTATGTACCCACCTACACAGCACCTGGACATACAGCTATATACACGGGCGCTCCACCTATGTATAGCGGAATTGTGGCTAATGATTGGTATCAAAGAGACATAAAACGCAAAATATACTGCACAGAAGATACCACCGTAACAGGTATAGGACCTAATAGCGGATTTGCAGGTAAGCAATCTCCTAAAAATATGCTTTGCACTACTATTTCAGATCAAATTAAACTTTCTAATGAACATAAAAGCAAAGTAATAGGTATAGCTCTCAAAGATAGAGGGGCTATTTTAGCCGCAGGACACACCGCTGATGCTGCTTATTGGTTTGATAATGTTACAGGAAATTGGATATCTTCAACATATTATTTACAGGAGTTACCTACCTGGGTCAAACAGTTTAATGACCAAAAAATCCCCGATAAAATGATGAAAGAAATCTGGAACACGCTTTATCCTATTGATACTTACATTATGAGCGCTAAAGACGCAGGTGAATATGAAATGGGCGTAAAATGTGAAAACAAAAATACATTTCCTCATAATTTCTCTTCTACCAATGAATGTAAAGATTACAAAGCCATTCTACATGCACCTGCGGGAAATGAACTTACTAAACTCTTTGCTATAGCCGCAATAGAAAATGAAAAGCTGGGTAAAGGTATTTATACAGATATGCTGACAATTAGTTTCTCTTCCACAGATTATGTGGGGCATTATTTCGGTCCTAACTCTGTGGAAGCAGAGGATACTTATCTGCGCTTAGATAAACAACTTGCTGAATTGCTTGATGCCTTAGACAAAAACGTAGGTAAAGGTCAATATTTACTTTTTCTTACCGCCGACCATGGAGCAGTTTACAATCCGAACTATTTGCAACAGCATAAAATACCTGCTCTATTATTTGATACTAAAAACCTTGTAGAACAGGTTAATCAAAAACTCTCTCAACGTTATGGAGAAGGAAAATGGGTATTAAAATACATCAATCAGCAAGTCTATCTTAACGAAATGCTGATACAAGATAAAAAATTAAACCTTTCGGAAATAGAAGCGGAAACTGTACAAATTGTGCTTACACTCAAGGGGGTGATGCATGCCATCTCTCGTACAGATTTACTTACAAAAAGTTATGTCCAAAAACCTTTTAACATGGTTCAACTTGGTTTTAACTTTGAGCGGTCAGGGAATGTAGCTGTTTTGTATCATCCCAATTGGTTTGATGACGAACACGAACTCACAGCTACACATGGTTCGCATTACAGCTATGATACGCATGTACCTTTACTTTGGTATGGCTGGAAAATACCGCAAGGTAAAACTTATACACGTGTAGAAATTACGGATATTGCGTCTACTTTGGCATCTTTACTTCGGATAGAGCAGCCTAATGCTTGTATAGGTAACCCAATTACTGACCTTATGAGCAGCATAAAATTTTGATTACACGGATATAAATTTTATATTGATATTTTTTGGGCGTGTCCTTGTGGGCGTTACGCTGCGCGTATGCCCACAAGGTCGGCGTGCTGCGGGCTACGCTAACGCTTCGGTGCTGCGCTTCGCTCCGCACTGGGCTAACGCCCACCCTCCGCATGCCTCACGCAAGTGGCAAGTACACTAATCCCACTTATTTAAAGCTTAATCTTGTAAGTATCTGAAAATGAACATCAAACAAGGTAAAATGAACACAGCAAAAACAAAGTAAAAAATTTTAACTTTGTAATTGTTTGATAATCAATATCAAACAAAGTAAAGGTATGTGCAAAAATAAGGTAAAACGTCCAAAGGCTGCTTGCGTGAGGGATACGGAGCATGCCGTAGGCAGTGCGAAGCGTTAGCGTAGCACCGAAGCGTTAGCGTAGTGCGCAGTAGCCCGACCCGAGCGCAGCGAGGGACACGCCCAAAAGAAAATTCAAATTGTTAAATAGTTTTTTTATTGAGGTATTTATATGTTTCTCTTGATACCGATCAAAAAATTAAAAAAAAGTCGTAGATTTGTATAGTTAATACAGTATGTTGTTAGATATACAGGTTCCGTTTAATGACTTTCTGACTAAGAATGAGCAGTTCAAAATTGTGGCTTCTATTGTAGTAATAGGAGTTCTATGGCTATTTCGGCGCTTGTTGTATAGATTAGTTGTGGCTAATATCAAAGAAAAGAAAACCAAGTATCAAACGGGCAAAACTATCAATTATGTTATTTCATTTTTGGGAGTTTTGATAGTAGCCCGAATATGGTTTGACGGCTTTCAATCTATTGCAACATTTTTGGGGTTATTATCTGCGGGCTTAGCGATTGCTCTTAAAGACCCTGTTTCTAATTTAGCAGGTTGGGTGTATATTATCTGGCGCAAACCCTTTGACTTAGGGCATCGCATACAAATAGGCACTTTTGCAGGAGATGTGATAGATATCAGTATGTTTCAGTTCTCGATTATGGAGATAGGCAACTGGGTAGATGCTGACCAACACACTGGACGCGTTATACATGTTCCTAACGGAAAAATATTTACCGAACCCCTCGCTAATTATAGTCAAGGCGTACAATACATTTGGCATGAAGTTCCTGTGCATATCACCTATGAGAGTAATTGGGAAAAAGCCAGAGATATTCTTAAAAATATAGTTATCAAACACACAGCCCATCACACCAAAGAAGCAGAAAAACAAGCCGCTGAGTCAAGTAAAGAATACCTACTCATTGCTCTGACCTTAAATCCTAATGTTTACGTTAGTGTAGAAGAGTATTCTATTCGTTTGACAATGAGATATTTGTGTAATCCAAGAAAAAGGCGTTCCACAGAACAAACCATGTGGGAAGAGGTACTCAAAGCATTTGCACAGTGTCCGGATATTAGCTTAGCTTATCCTACTACTCGTTTTTACAACAATTTGCAGGAAGGAAAACCCCAATTAGGTTACAGACAGCAGCATCTTTTTCACAGAGCTACCAAAGACGGATTTGAAAACTTATAAGTCAATTTTTTTGCTTTATTTTGTGTATGCTAAGAAAAGTTTTTCTCAATGAGAGAATTATTTTAGGGGTTATTTTATGTAACGCGTTAGTTATGTTTTTTTTAGCTTTTGAAGACCTCTCGGATAATGTGTATTTAGATATACTTGACCATTTTTTTACTTTGTTTTTTGCTTTTGAAGTAAGTGTAAAGATAGGTCTTTTATCGTGGCGTGTGTATATCAATGATAAATGGAATGTATTTGACTTTGTGATTACTTTGGTCAGTCTTCCGAGTTTATTGCTTTTAGTATTCAAAGATTTACCTGATTTATCGGCTTTATTAGTGTTTCGTGTAGTGAGAGTAGCTAAGTTTTTTCGTTTTTTACGTTTTATTCCGCATATTCAAGACTTAATAAAAGGGACTCAAAGAGCGATAAAAGCTTCTATTTTTGTGTTCATTGTCTTGTTTGTTTATATTTTTATTTTGTCTTTGTTCAGTTGTTTTTTGTTCAGGAGTACATGTCCCGAGCATTTTAGTAATCCAATTGATGCTTTTTACTCCATTTTTAGAATATTTACTGTGGAAGGCTGGTATGAAATTCCAGATAAAATTAGCGAGCGTTCCAGCTTTCTTACGAGTATTTTGGTTAAACTTTATTTTGTTTTGGTGGTACTCACAGGGGGGATATTTGGTTTTTCTATTGTCAATGCTATCTTTGTAGATGAAATGGTCAGAGATAATAATGATAATTTAGAGGCACAAGTAAAAGAACTGCACAAAAAAATAGATTTACTGCTTAATGAAAGAAACTCTAATTAAGTTGAATGAGTTTATACAAGATTTTGGGGTATCAATAAGTTTTGAACAGTTTAATTTTTTATCAGGTTTTATTTTTGGGCGTGCCCCTCGCTAACGCTCGGGTCGGTGCATTCCGCACTTCGCATGCGCTGCGGTGCTACACTTCGTTCCGCACAGGGCTAACGCCCTTGCTTCATGCCCCTCACGCAACAACGCAGCATCCGCGCTAAACTCATCCATTCAAATTTTTCACTTTGTAAGTACCTAAAAATGAGCCTTAAACAAAGATGATTAACAAAACAAGATATAAATTTTATTAAATTAGAGTTAGAGCAAAAAGTAATGAAAAAAATTTTTTTAGATACAAGCATTAAATTTTATCTTTGCGATAGGAAAATTTAAGTAACAAACAACAAATGGTGATAAAAACAGAAACAAAACAGTTTCAATACGAAATTCAATCTTACCAAGAAGAGTGTGTCAGTAATATTATCAG
>JANWVE010000050.1 GCA_025057675.1 Bacteroidia bacterium | reverse complement strand
AAATATCCCCAACACGGATAATGCGCCTAGAAACGCTATACTAGGTCCATGGTACGACATAAACCCTGCATCAGGAGGAGCTATACGATATAATGCATCAGGAGTAGCACCTAATAGAACCTTTGCGGTAAAATGGGATAATGTACCTATGTTTGGAACTGCATGTAGTGGCTTAGTTGGTGCAAATCAAATTATACTGTATGAGCAAAACAATATTATTGAAGTGCATATAGCCAATAAACCGAATTGCTCATGGAATAGCAACAGAGCTATCTGTGGTCTACACAATTTTAATGGTACCATTGCCGTAGTTCCCACTGTACCTAATCGTAATGCTATTCCTGATTGGCCCTCAACTACAAATGAGGCATGGCGTTTTACCCCATGCACGCCCTGCTTAAATTTACCCTTAAATATTCTTAACTTTAACGGAGAAGTGCGCAATGACAGAGTATTTTTACAATGGTATGCAGGAGAAATGAACGCTCAAACGCTCTTTGTAGAACGCTCCACAGATGGAACTACTTACTTCCCTGTCAATGACCAACCCTATAAAGGTTCAGGAACTTACTTGGCAGTAGACAATCATCCTATCCCAGGTAAAGCTTTCTATCGTGTATATGCCAAAACCAAAGATGGCGGATATCTGTATGGCAATGCGATTGAGATTGACTATCTGCCTAAGCACGTAAACACTACTATTTTGGCAGTTTATCCTAATCCTGCGCAGGATGAGTTAAAGTTAGATATTTACTTCCCTGCACAAACTGATGGCGATTTGGAAATTTTAGATATGTACGGTAAGGTTGTCAAAAAGGTAAATATAGGTAGTGCAATGGGTAGGTATTCAATTCCTGTGGACATATCCAATTTGAGTAATGGATTTTATTTGCTTCGTTATTACGATGGTAAGCGATATTCAGAAACGTACAAAATCATGAAAAATTAGGTTTTTTGAAAGTGAGTCAAATTTTTGGCTCACTTTTTTATTTTTTAGACTTAATAATAAATCCTCAAAGTAATTACCAAGCAAAGCTCCCCCTCAAATTCTTAATTTTAATAATTTAGATTTTGTCTAAATAAAAATGATTTTATCGTATATTTGCACCACAAAACGGCATTATGAGCATCACTCGTTATGTTTTGGGACTTATGATTGTTATTGCAAAAGTAACTTTGTGCCAAAAAATAACTTTATCAGGTAAAATTAAAACAGAGCATAACGAAAAAATAGAACAGGGCTATGTTACCCTCAAAAACTCCCCTTATCAAACCCAAGCAGACACAGAGGGAAATTACAAAATCACTAACATTCCTGCGGGCAAGTATATCATTGTTGCTTTTGCACTCGGTAAACATATCCTTGAACAAGAAATTAATCTGCAAAAAGATACTGTAATACATTTTACCTTAAAAAGCATCGAAAATGAATACGATGCCATAGTCATTCAAGCGGAGAGAGAAAAAACATTTGGTTTATTACGTATGAAAAGCATTGAAAATTTTGGAGTTTATGAAGGAAAGAAAACGGAAGTTATTTTATTAGAGGACATTTACGCGAATTTATCTACCAATAATCCCCGCCAAATATATGCTAGGATTACAGGTCTCAATGTATGGGAAAGCGACCAAGCTGGACTACAATTAGGCATAGGCGGCAGAGGATTAAGCCCCAATAGAACAGCTAATTTTAATGTCCGTCAGAATGGTTATGATATATCCGCAGATGCATTAGGCTATCCCGAGGCTTATTATACTCCCCCCGCAGAAGCCCTAGAACGTATAGAAATTATTCGCGGCGCTGCATCTTTACAATACGGCACACAGTTCGGTGGAATGCTTAATTTTCGTTTCAAAAAACCTGAAACTGAAAAAAAATTACTTGTAACCTCTCGCCAATCAATAGGTTCATGGGATTTTATAAGCACATTCAACAGTTTTTCTGGTACAATCCGAAGATTGAGCTACTATACTTACTACCAATTCAGGCGCTCCGAAGGTTATAGACCTAACTCAGGTTTTTACTCACATAATGCATTTGCTTGCTTAAACTATCAAATCTCCACCCGTCTATTACTTAATCTTGAACTTACTAAAATGAACTATCTTGCTCAGCAACCTGGCGGACTAACTGATAAAGCTTTTCAGTCTAATCCTCGCCAATCTCTTCGTGAGCGCAACTGGTTCAAAATAGACTGGAACTTAGCCGCTCTCAATCTAACCTATAAAATTAATCAACGTACTCAAATTAACACCCGAAATTTTGGATTACTCGCTAATAGAAAAGCCGTAGGAAACTTAGAACGAATTAACGTAGCTGATTTTGGCAACGAGAGAACAATTATTGAAGGTATTTTTCAAAATATCGGCAATGAAACCCGAATTTTACATGATTATACTTTATCTCATCAAAAACATACTTTTGTAGCAGGCGTACGATTATACTCAGGCACTACACAATCTAGGCAAGGTCTAGGTACCGCAGGTAAAGACCCAAATTTTAACTATCTTAATCCAGATAATTTAGAAAATTCAGACTATAAATTCCCAAGTAAAAACATAGCATTTTTTATAGAAAATGTATTTAACTTAAGCTCAAAGCTAAGCATTACACCTGGGCTGCGCTGGGAGTATATTCAGACCATGGCAAAGGGGTATTATAAGTTGTACGTCAAAGATGGTGCGGGTAATATTCTCGTAGAGCGCAAAATCTACGAGCAAACCCAAAGAAAAAGAAATTTTACCTTACTAGGGTTAGGAGTAAGCTATAAACACAAGCCAATATGCGAATTTTATGGTAATATCTCCCAAAATTATCGCGCCATCAATTTCTCTGATTTACGAGTGAATAATCCTAATTTACGCATAGATGCTAACATTCGCGATGAAAAAGGTTATACTGCTGATATAGGAGTGAGAGGAAGTAAAAGTAATCTCTTTACCTATGAACTGACCTTATTTTATTTGTACTATCAAGGTAAGATTGGGCAAGTTTTACGTACCGATACTATTTTATTCAACGACTACCGCTTTCGTACCAATGTATCTGATGCTGTAAATAAGGGTATAGAAGCGTTTGCAGAACTAAATTTACTGCGTTTATTATCTAAGATTGAAACTTGGCAGTATAATATTTTTACAAATTTCTCGTGGATAGATGCGCGGTACATTGGTACACAAGATAATAGTATTAAAAATAAAAAGGTAGAAATGGTACCCTCTTTTGTAGTTAGGGCAGGTAATACTTTACGATACAAAAAAATGGGAGCAAGCATACAATACGCTTACACGGCGCAGCACTTTTCTGATGCTACTAATGCTATTCGTACAGCTACTGCTGTGGAGGGACTTATTCCTGCTTATGTTGTGGTAGATGTTTCTATTTTTTATCAATGGAAGTTTTTGCGTGCGGAGTTTAGTATCAATAATTTGTTAAATAGGTCTTATTTTACTCGCAGGGCGGATGGTTATCCAGGTCCGGGTATTATTCCTGCGGATGGGCGCGCCATATACACTACTGTTCAGATAGTTTTTTGAAGTATGTTTAATACGAGATGATTTGATTTCGATATTATCAACACTAAGCTTAATTTTTAATCGTATGATTGATATTTTTATTTTGTGCGTGTCCTTGTGGGCTTTACGCTGCGCGTATGCCCACAAGGACACGCCCAAGAAAATTAAAAACTTAATTTTTTTAACTTAGTAAATTATGTTATCGGGGAACTTCAATTTTTTGTATTCTTTCTTGTAGAGCATCATCAGGTTTAAGCCCATCAATTTCAGCTTCGGGGCGAAGAACAACACGATGTCTCAATACAGGTAAAGCCATTTGTTTTACATCATCAGGAGTTACATAGTCCCTTCCCTGCAAAGCAGCATAAGTTTTTGAAGTTAGCAATAAAGCAATTCCCCCTCTAGGACTACTCCCCATAAAAAGACTCTCATCATCACGAGTGGCACGTACAATATTGTTAATGTACCTCAGAATACCCTCCTCTACTTTTATTTGTTGGATATCTTTGCGAATAGATACTATTTCTTGGGGTTCTAACACAGGTTTGAGCTGCGCATAAGTTAAAAATTCACTTGCTGTAAAACCTTGATTATAGCGCTGCAATATAGTAAGTTCATCTTCTTCTTTGGGATAGTTAATCAGTATTTTGAGCATGAAGCGGTCTAATTGTGCTTCGGGTAAGCCATAAGTGCCCTCGAACTCAATGGGGTTTTGCGTGGCTAAAATCATGAAAGGTTCTTGAAAAATGAAGGTTTCGCCCTCAATAGTTACTTGGCGTTCTTCCATCACTTCTAACAATGCAGATTGAGTTTTAGATGGAGCGCGGTTAATCTCATCTGCCAGAATGATGTTGGCAAAAATAGGTCCTTTTTGAGTATAAAATTGAGATTTTGAGAGGTCAAATACACGAGTGCCTATAATATCGCTTGGCATAAGGTCGGGAGTGAATTGAATACGCTTAAAAGATGCGTTAATCAAGTGTGCCAGCGTTTTTGCGGATAAGGTTTTAGCTACGCCAGGTACTCCTTGTAATAAGACGTGCCCGCCTGCAAATAAAGCGACAAGCATTTGTTCTATTAAGGACTCTTGCCCTGCGATTACTTTTTTTATTTCGCTTCGTATTTGTGTAGCAGTTTCTTGGATATGTTTCATGAGTTCAAGAGTTTTTAGTTAGTTTTTTCTTAGCCAAAATAGAATAGTCTCCTACTTTTTTGATACGATTAGTAAGATGTCCGAGTCCTGTAATTTCCATTTCTACGATATCACCATCTTGTAGCCATTGTTCGGGATAATTAGGGTCGTGCAGTTTGCCTGTACCGTTGAGTTCTAGGAAGCATCCTGTTCCTACTGTACCTGAGCCTATAACATCACCTGGGAGGATATCTACACCGTATGCACAGCGCTCTATAATTTCTGCAAAAGTCCAGTCCATATCTGCCATGTTACCTTGTGAAACTAACTTTCCATTTACCCAACATTTCATTTCTAGGTTATATTTTTCGCCTTCATGTCCTGCGTGTGGGGGTATTTTATAGGGTTTTAATTCATCTTTGGTAACCAACCAAGGTCCGATAACAGTACAGAAGTCTTTACCTTTGGCGGGACCTAAGTTCAGTAACATTTCTTCCATTTGTAAAACGCGGGCGCTCATATCGTTCATAATCATATAGCCGCCGATGTATTCATCGGCTTTGGAAGCTGGGATATTGCGCCCTTTTTTACAAATTACTACTGCAGCTTCTAATTCAAAATCTAATTTTTGTAAATGGTCTGCTAAAACTTCAATATCTCCCTCTCCTTGTATAGCATTATGATTAGTAAAATAAAAAATAGGATATTGGTCAAATTCAGGTATCATGGGTACTTTTCGGTTGCGCCGAGCGGCTTCTACGTGTTGTCGGAATGCGTATCCATCACGGCACGAAGTCGGAAAGGGAACGGGTGCAAGCATTTTTTCTGGATTTATTGCAGAAAGATTACCTGCTTTCGCTTCTAATTCTATTTTTTGGGCGTACTCTATTTGTCTATCCCAATCCCACAAAAAATCTTTCATGCTCTCTGCCACAGGGAAGTGGAGCTTTATACCTGCTTCTCTAAGGTCAAAAATTTGTCCTTCAAAATAAAAACCAAAGCTTATTTTACCCTGATAAATAAAACTGACTAACTTCATACAGACAAAACTATGAACATTTTTTTATACGAACAACTTTGAGAATTATCCATTTGCTTATTAGGCGCTAGATTATTGATGAATTTTATTTTGGGCGTGCCCTTGTGGGCGTTACGCTGCGCGTATGCCCACAAGGTCGGCGTGCTACGGGCTGCGCTTCGCTTCGGTGCTGCGCCCCACCCCCTGGGCAAGGGTAATAGTGTGGGCGAGGGGCTTCGCACCAAGCCTGACGGCTTGCCCTTCGCATGCCTCACGCAAGAATCTTGGCAGGTCGGCAGAATCTATTTATTCAAATCTTGACCTTGTAAGTAACTGAATATCAAAATTAAACAAGGTAAAAACATATTTTAATCTTGTAAATGTTTGAAAATCAATTGTAAATAAGGTAAAATTTGTAAAATCAGGGTTAAAGGGGGGTTAAAGTCCATGCATTCAAAACTTAATCTTTTAAGTCATTGAAAATGAATATAAAACAAGATAAAGCAAGAGTAATTCAAACAAGGTAAAAAATTTTAACCTTGTAAGTATTTGGTAATGAGCACCAAACAAGGTAAAGTAAAACCATGTATACAAACAAAGTAAAACATCTAAAAGCTGCTGCGTGAGGCATGCGGAGGGTGCGTAAGCAGTGCGTAGCGCAGTGAAGCACCGAAGCGATAGCGTAGCCCGCAGCACGCCGACCTTGCCCACACGAGCCTAAGCGAAGTGTGAGCAAGGACACGCCCAAAAAAATAAAAAATCAAATATTTCATTATCTTACAATAGTGATGTTGCCCACC
Source organism: Bacteroidia bacterium (assembly GCA_025057675.1). Taxonomy (GTDB): domain Bacteria; phylum Bacteroidota; class Bacteroidia; order JANWVE01; family JANWVE01; genus JANWVE01. The sequence goes on along the minus strand of JANWVE010000050.1, from coordinate 9,909 downwards.
AGCCGATACTTATCCCCTTGGCACGTTTTAGCGTTAACAATATAATAATAGACACCCTCTGGCAAAGACATCTTTGTTTTTTGAGTCTCACCTGTCCAACATTCTTCTGGATTGTTGCTTTCAAACACTACTACCCCCCATCTATTGTAAATAGATAGTGAATAATCATATATGCCTTCAATCTTAAAGCAAACCCTATCATTTAAGTTATCTTGCGAGGGCGTAATGATGTTCGGAATTTTAGGCGTTTGGCAAACATAATTCCCTACATTAAAGTAAAAAACTTTTTCACAACCTACTTGATTTCTGACCGTAACACTGTATTGTCCTGGTTCTTGTACGGTTATGGTTTGCGTGGTAGCTCCTGTACTCCATACATAACTTGCACCAGGGTTGTTTGCGTTGAGAATAACAGGACTTTTTGCACATACACAAGTGTCTTGTTTTTGCGTTGGGTTCTCAATACTACCCACTTCAATAGTGGCAAATGCCGTATCTGGGGTAGATTTACAGTTCATAGGATTACTTACGATAAGTTGAACGGTAAATGTACCCGCTTGAGTATATGTATGTGTAGGACTGTATGCTGTACTGGTGCCTCCATCACCAAATATCCATAAGTAGTTCAAATTCTGCGGGCTTTTATTCTCAAACTTAACATTTAAGGGTGTACATCCCTGAATAGGAGAGAAACTGAATATTGCTTTTGGCTCAATATTATTAGATTTGAAATCTAATTTTAATACAGCGTTATTGCAATTACTACTGTTATTAAAGCTAGATTGAACCCCTGGAGTAGTGTATAAATCTGAATTTCCACCGCACCCTGCGCATATTGCTTGATAAATAATCCCTTTTTTATCGTATCTAGAAGTGCCACCATCTACATGTTCTTCGGAACGGCTACCTCCAAAATAGGTGGCATAAAGTAGATTTTTCATATCCTTGCTTAGTACCATGAAATAAAAATCTGAACCATCCGTATTTTTTTGAAAAGCATTATTAGTAATAGGCATTCCTGCTACGTTTCCACTGACTACATTGTTGATATTTCTTAGTCCCCCCCAGCCTGAGACATAAATATATTCACACTCATCTACTAGAAATGCACTAATAGACAAATCTACGCTACTTCTACCCGAACCAAAACGCGTAGAAAGTAGATTTTTAGTCAGAGAACTATCCAATTTGATGATGAATTGTGTTCCTCTTGGGTTATTATAGACACCATTACTTACTGGAAAATTACCTAGCGTTTGTCCTACTAAATAAACATTTTTTTGTGCATCTAATTGAATTAGATAGGCTTGGTCGTATCTGTTAGTACCAATATATGTTGAAGCTAGAATGTTCTTTGCATCTGCGGAGAGTTTGGTTACAAAGCCATCACTGTCTCCAGGTTTAAGAAATTGATAAGAGTTACTCAAAGTTGGATAATTTGAGCTACTAGTACCACCACAAATATATACTTGTCCTAAATCATCTACACTAATTCCATACGCAGCGTCATCACCGTTGCCCCCTAGATAAGTACTATACAGAAGCGAAGAAAGATTAGTGTTAAGTTTAAACACACAAGCGTCCTGTAAACCTGTTAAGGAAGGTTTTACAACTCCTGGTGTAACAGGAAAGGTTATAGAACGTGTACAAGAAGCTACATATACATTATTGTCTTTATCTAGCATAATTTCGCCGCGAGCTTCGTCGCCGTACAGATAGTGGATAGATGAAACATTTTCAGGGTTAATACCATCAGAACCCCCACCGCCTACAAAAGTAGATGCAACTAAAGCTGTACCTGTTGGATTGAGTTTAGCTACAAATATATCCCAAGCACCTCCATTGTAAGTTCTATCATAAGATCCTGCGGTTGTTGGAAAAGCTGATGAAGACGTAGTACCCATAATGTACAAATTACCTTGTTTGTCGGTAATAAGACTATGGGGTTGTTCATTTCCACCCGCACCGAGATAGGTAGCATAAATCAATTTGCCATCAGGGCTAAGCTTCATGATACCACAGTCAGAACTGTTGCTACCTGATACACCACCATACATAACTTGAAAAGCACCTGGTGTAGTAGGATATCCGAACGCATATACAGTACCTGCGGTATAAGCATTACCAGAGGTATCGTAAGTAGCTGTAAAGCCCCAATTGTCAGCATAAGAACCTGTATAAGTAGAAAATATGATTTGTGGGTCTATAATAAGTGTGTCGTTTGGATTATAATCTCCTAAACTAAAACAAAAATTCTCTTCTTTCTCTTGAAATGCACAAGCAATGCTTTTGCTAGCACCGTTCTTTTTTTGATAGGCTAAGGGTATATTCTCGTAAAAGTCTGCTACTTGATTCAAGACATGTATTCTGTTTTCTTTTATTTCAGTCTTTTTTTGCCCGATATACCTCCATTCGATAATGCTGGGATTAGCATGTGGTAAAATAACATAATCGTATTTTAAGTGATTTTGATGTACGTACAAACGTACATGTATATTAGGATAAAGATTTTTGAGCCATACCTCTTGATAAGATTTAACTCCTGTTATCCATTTTTTAGGGTCATTCTCATAGAAATAGCTATATATGCCTTCATTAGGTTTTATATGACTTATAGTAGATTTTTGGGCATTTACCCATTGCATTTTTATAGCGGTTTGGTGCAAGATACCTTCTTTGTGGTGCCTTATGTTATACAGATCTGCGTTATTCCACAAATGGTAATACAAAAAATTTTCATGTATCCACAAGTTTCCTTGTGATAATCGTAGCAAAGATTTTCCCGAGTAATCCCATTGTCCTTGATTAGGGATGAAACCATTTGCTAGACTCTTGAACACAAAAAAGTAGATGATTGCAATAAAAAAAGTTCCTTGTCTCATAAATATATTTTTTATTTTTGGGTATAAAAATAGAATAAATATGCGAGATTACAAAGTTTGTATTGCTTTCATTGGTGTGATGTACGCATGCTTTTTTGCTCAAGCCCAGTCCCAACTTATGTTTTTTAACAAAGGGATCAGTGCTGCTTATATTCCTGCAATGTATCCACAGTTAGATATAGATAAAGCACAATTTAACACGGGGCTACGCCTTTCTATGGGAAATAACAACTTCTCTTACGGCATTGTAGATAAATTACTTAAAGGTCAAACTATTACCTACGAGGAGACTAAAAAAATGTCTGATAAAAGTAAAAAGCGTAATGTGATTGCTTCAGAGTATAGTCTTCACTTGATAGATGCTGTAATGAAAAAAAATAATTACTTTATAGGCTTTGGGGTAGAAGAGAACGATTTTCTTTCTTTTAGTTACAATAGGGATTTAGGAAAGTTACTCTGGCAAGGAAATAGTCAGTTTGAAGGTAAAACTGTAAAAGATGATAAAACTAAGTTTTATTGGCACAGGATAAGGCACTATAAATTAACAGGGGCTGCACAAATTAACGAAAAATTAAGCATGGGTGGAAGTATCAAATTTGTACAGGGTATTCGCCATATAAGAACAAAGCATTTTTCAGGTAGTCTCTACACTGCTAAAGATGGAGAATATCTTAATTTTACAATGGACTACGAATTTAATACCGCAGGTTTAGGAAGGGGTAATACAGGCACATTTAAGTTCAATGGACTAGGTGCAGGTATAGACCTTAATTTAGCCTATCAATTAAACCAAGATAAGCAGCAAGTGATTTATGTATATCTCCACAATCTTGGCTTTGTAGCATGGAATGGCAACCCAGTTACATACACAGAGAGTACTTCTCAATTTCGTTTTGAAGGACAAAATATCCCTAATTTGTTTGCAGTTCAAAATAACAATAATTCAGGTTTTGATACTTTGCGTAAAGTATTTAGTTCTCGGTTGAGTACCCAAAAATACACAGATGCACTGCCTATGCGATTAGGGGTGGGATACACCCAGGTAATTAACGAAAACTTGCATATATCAGGGTTAGTTGAACAGGGGTATCATAGTTCTATTACATTCCGACCTCATGTAACAAGTGCCGTTCAATACACAATTAACGAGTACTTTGCCGCAGGGGGGTGTATGGGTTTATTAGGTTTTAATAATTTCAATTTAGGTTTGCATGCTCGTTTCACGTATCGAAAATTTGGGATATGGTTAAGTTCAGACCAAATTACGGGGATAGTTATACCCAGGATAGGTACAGGAGTAGCTTTTCATGGTGGAATATGGTATAAAATTTAGAAACAGACAACGAGTATGAAGTATAAAGTTTTTAGATAGTTTTTTGGGCGTGTCCTTGCCCACGTCTTGCTGCGCTCGTGTGGGCAAGGTCGGCGTGCTGCGGGCTTGCGGTGCTGCGCCCCACCCGCCCACCCCCTCGGCAAGAGTAAAAGAGTGGGCGGGGGCTTCGCACCAAGCCTGACGGCTTGCCCTCCGCATGCCTCACGCAAGAACCTTAGCAGGTCGGCAGAATCTATTTATTCAAAAATTAACCTTCTAAATACCTGAAAATGAACTATAAACAAGATAAAATTGAATTTTAACCCTGTAAATCCTTGAAAATCAATCTAAAATAAGGTAAAACTTGCGTATTCAAGGTTAAAGGTTTATCAAAAGTCCGTGTATTCAAGGTTTAACCTTGTAAATTCTTGAAAATGACAAAGAAACAAAGTAAAGTAATAGCATTTCAAACAAAGTAAAAATTTTTAACCTTGTAATCGTTTGATAATGAACATTTAACAAGAAAAATCAAATGTGTGTATAAAAACCAAGTAAAGCATCAAAAGGCTGCTTGCGTGAGGGATACGGAGCATGCCGTTAGGCAGTGCGGAGCGTTAGCGTAGCACCGAAGCGAACGCGTAGTGCGCAGTAGCCCGACCCGAGCGCAGCGAGGGACACGCCCAAAAAATAAACTTAATAAACTTAATTCATAAAATTTTGCTGACCTTAATTAGCACAATCTTGTTGACACTGTTTTTTAAGCAAGAATTTGGTAAAATAAAAATATCGTTTTAGTTTTGTTGACACTTATGCACACTATTGATAATCTAAAGGCAAGCTTGGATAAAATTGCCACCGAATTGACAGCAACCCCCCCCAAAGAGGTGGCAGAAGGAGTGTATCTGTTAGATATTCCCTTCATACTTAAAGATGGCTCAAAACGCTATCAATATGTATATGTGCGTATAGTACCTCAGAGATATAAAGGAAAAGATTGTATTCTGGTCAATAGTCGTTGTGGTATGTATAATCCAGGTATCAACACTTACCAACTTTTGAAAGAAAACAGCTTCGGCGTTTATACCACAATAACTATCTACCAAGACAAAACCTCTGACGACAAAGACTGCGAAACCGTAGTAGTACAAGCCAGTCCTGTGGCTGAGGCCACCAGCATTGAGCTACTCAAACTCATCATTTGGGAGGTTGCTGAAGCCGCAGATATCATTGAGGAGAAATTTTTTGGGGGCGACAAAAACTAACCTTGTATTAAATAGCAAGATACAGGATATTAAGCCGCATACGCATATATACACTTCATTTAATTACACTAAGCAAAAAAATTGGCACACAAATTGAAATTTGGATTATTAGGAATTGAATAAATACAATAAAACTTGTATTTTTATCAAAGAATTACGTATCTTTGCTATTAAAAATCATCCACAGCGTGTAAAATAATATGAAAAAGTTAATTGTTATATTTTTCCTGTTATTTAATTTAGGCATAAAAGGATTTAGCCAGGAAAGTATCGCTGATTTAGCCAAGTCCGCTACTGGGCTAAACATTGGTGACAAAGCGCCTAACTTTTCCTCCGTAGATACAGAGGGCAGACCTGTGAATATGCAGCGTTTGCGGGGTAAAAACAACGTTATTTTAATGTTCTACAGTGGTCCTTTATACTCGTTAGAACAGGGTGCTATTAGAAACGGCGCAGTAGACCAAATCGCAGAATTAGTTGAAAATGGTCTAAACGCCATTGATGCCAAGCAAATAGAAGTCATACTAGTTACATCAGATACACCTAATCAGATTAAGAAGCTAAAAGAACAATTCCCTAAATCTGACAAGTTTCATTATATCAATGATGTAGGACACCGCATTATGGATATGTACCAAGCTTCTTTCAAAATCCCAAAAAATCACCCTGACATACAGGAGTTAGTAAAGCAAAACAAGATCCGCGGGAATATTGCGGAGGAATATTATGTAGCACCTGCACCCATGATATTTTTAATTACAAAAGATGGGCGCATTAAAGCTAAATTCAGCCAGCTGAACATTGATAAAATGCAAGAAGCAGGTCTAGCAAGGGAAAATAGCGTAGCTTATTCATGGAGATATATTGAAGCTAAAATCCAAGAATAATTCCTATACTTGTAGAAATCATAACATTTAGCATTTACTAATAATAATACTATGGTAGCGCGTATTTTTTTCATAGGTTTGATGGTATTATGGTCCTTCCTACCCACCTATTCTCAAAACACAACCCACAACACAGTTTTTGATTGCAATAACTTGTACAATGTAGAAGGCATGAAAATAGGGGAGAAAGCACCACAGTTCTCGGGCATAGATCAGGATGCTAGACCGATTGTACTTTCATCTATCCTCAAATACCAAAATAAAAACGTACTACTAATGTTCTATCGAAGCTCTATATGCCCCAACGCACAGCAGCAAATCGTAGAACTTCAGAAAAAAATAGAAGGATTTGAATCTAAAAACACAAAGGTCATAGCTGTTACTACCGAACCTATGGAGAAAATCATAGAAATGACCCAAAAAAACAAAGTTACTTTCTCTATCATACACGACAACAATCATAGGATAATGGATGCCTACAAGAGCTCTATCAAACTCAGCGAAGCACAAATTAAACCTCTTTTAGACCAAGGTGGAAAAATAGAGAAAAACGTTAATGAAGATTATTACACCATTCCCATACCTGTCATATACCTAATAAGCCGCTATGACCAGCGAATCAAAGCTGTGTTTATTAGTGATAAACAGCAACTAGTTTATGCAGCAGAATACATTCAAAGCAAAATCTTAGAGTAAAATCAAGATTAACCCTTCAACATTTTTAATCCCTTACCATTGTGTGAGGGATTTTTTATTTACTTCGCATTATGATAAATCGCTGTCTGCTAATTACAACAGCACTTTTATTCTTATGCTGCAAAGATGGCTATAAAAAACAAAACCAATATAAAGATAAACCTTCCTTTACAGAATATACCGCACCCTATCAATATCATGGATTAAAAAAAATGGTAAAAATCCCTTCGGGTAGTTTTGTTATGGGTGCAGGAAAGGATACACATACTGTTTTTATTTCATCTTTTTACATAGATGAAACTCCTATCACTTACACAGACTTTGAACTGTATGTAAAGGATGGAGGTACAATCGCTAAATACTGGTATTACGAAACATATCACCAACCTCAACACCCTGTAAGTGGTATAAATTGGTATCATGCGGCGGACTTTTGTAACTGGCGAAGCAAAAAAGAAGGACTTAAACCCGCATACAAGAAAACAGGGCAGTTAGATGCCTGGGGGTATCCTATCTTTGAGTGGGATAGCACAGCTAATGGCTACCGCTTACCCACAGAAGCAGAATGGGAATATGCCGCAAGAGGGGGCTTACACCAAAAAAATTATCCATGGGGCGACGAATTTAAAGATGAATACGCTAACTACGACAATGAAAAAGGCTTCAAAATAGGCGAATGGTGGCGACTCGCACCCGTAAAATCTCAAAAAAAAAATGAATATGGACTTTATAACATGAGTGGAAATGTTTGGCAATGGTGTAATGATTGGTACGACGAAAACTATTACTCTAAAAGTCCCAAATACAATCCCAAAGGACCTAAACAAGGTCGCGTAAAGGTTATACGCGGTGGTGCATGGGGAAGTCCCTCGCCTGAATACTTGACCGTACATTATCGTAGTTATAGCGCGCCCAGTAACTATAATTATGACATCGGTTTTCGTTGTGTGAGACCTATACAAGAGAACATTCCTGCTCAAAAAGATAAAATTACTCCCAATTCAAAGGTAGAACATGACTTCTATAAATATGAAACTTCTCACTATGAAAATCCTAATCCATTAGACTGTTACTCAGAGGAGTTTATACAGCGTTTAGCAGCCTATATTCATGACTTTTATCCTAATTGCTTGTATTTTCATCAACCTGTTGATGAACAAAAAATCATTACTCCGCAAGAGATGGCACAATTGATTGTAGAAGTATGTAAAAAATACAAAATACATCCTTTGTTTCTGACGGGCATCATGGCGTCTGAAAGTGGGTTTGCTTCCTGTTCTTTTCCTCGTTGGTTTAATAATCCTATGGCGTATCATTGGCAGAATGTGCTAATGGAAAAAGGACCTCCACAGTATTCTGGGGATAAAAATGTCAACATCAAGTACAAGAATTTGCGAAAAGGATTTGAATACTTTGCTAAGGGTATACACCGACCTGTTTATATGCGTGCGGCTAAAACTAATTTAGATAACTTTCATTTACGTTATGTAGGCTATCGTGCTGATGAGTGGATGTACACTTTATCTCGTTTATACAAAGATATTTTGGGAGTACGTTTTGAACCTCATTATCCTGAAAAAAATGCGGGGGCTTTAATATTTACTGATTGGGTGAGTTTAAATAAATAGTTATTTTTCTTTTTGGGCGTGTCCCTCGCTGCGCTCGGGTCGGCGTGCTGCGGGCTAACGGTGCTGCGCCCCACCCGCCCACCCCCTGATTATGGGGTTAAGGGCGTGTGCGGGGGGCTTCGCACCAAGCCTCACGGCTTGCCCTTCGCATGCCTCACGCAAGCAGCAAGTCCACTAATCCCATTTATTTAAACGTAACCTTGTAAGTGTTTGAAAATCAATACTGAACAAGGTAAAACCATATTTTAATCCTGTAAGTACTTCAAAATCAGATATAAATAAAGTAAAACTCTATTACTCAGGGTTAAGGGGCATATAAGGTATATTTATTCAATTTTTAACCTTGTATGTACTTGAAAATCAATATAAAATAAGGTAAATGAACAGCAACTCAAACAAAATAAAAAACTTAACCTTGTAAACATTTGATAATCAACATCAAACAAGATAAAACAAGAATGTGTATATAAACAAGGTAAAACATCAAAATACAATTTGCGTGAGGGGCATGGAGCATGCCCGTCAGGCAGTACGAAGCGCAGCGAAGTACCGAAGCGAAGCGTAGTGCGGAATGCCCCGACCCTTGCGCAGCAAGGGACACGCCCAAGAATTCTTAAATTATTTATTTTTGCGACAAAGCTACGCTAAAATTAAACTGAATATAAAACTTGATTAAATTTGAATACATGAACCGAGAACTTGCCTACGTACTTGAACTATACAGTACAAAATCACATGAAGTTTTGAATCAATATTTATTAGGACATTCCAAAGACACACTAACTGCTTCATTAACAGTTGATTACTACGTATATCAACGATAAAAACTCCTCCATGATTAGAGAGTACTTGACAGTAACTCTCGCTGGATTTGAACATAGTAAAAATAAAATCGGATTTAATGGATTCAAACAAAATAAAGAATAGATATCTACGTAGTTGCCGTTTTACTTACAAGAATTATTTACATGACTCTAGTACAGAAATTATTTTTTTACCACATCGTGAGATTTTAGAGTCGCATAAAATTTATTTCGACAGCAAATTCTATTCTGAATTATTAAAAAAATATGATAAATAAACTCATTTGTGGAGATACCTTGCAAGAACTGCAAAAACTGCCAGACAACAGTGTAGATATGGGTATAACCTCGCCCCCTTACAACAAACAAGAAAATAAAAAAGGGTGGTTGGTCAAAAATGTCAAATACGATTTAGCAAGCGATAAAAAAACGAACATGA